>NZ_JAGIQD010000039.1:32703-43615 GCF_017815045.1 Burkholderia sp. CpTa8-5 | reverse complement strand
CATCTCAGCGCAACGTTTACAACCACTCCTTCCACAAAACAAAAATGCCCTTCGGTCGCTTAACTGAACGGCATTACGCCTCCGGCGGGCTTTTTCACGTCCGCGCTGCGGGTTTCCGCCCACCGGCCCCGCCGGCCGGTTGCGGCTAAAATAGCAGTCTGGTTCGCACTTCTTCCAACATGTCCCGACGCATCATTCCCCTCGCCGACGTCAGCGGGATGCCGGACGTCTCCGGCGTCGCGCATGCCCCCGACGGCACGCTGGCCGACACGTTCGCCCGGCCGCTGCGCGACCTGCGCATTTCGGTGACGGATCGCTGCAACTTCCGTTGCGTGTACTGCATGCCGCGCGCAGTCTTCGACAAGGACTATCCGTTCCTGCCGCACAGCGCGCTACTTACGCACGAGGAAATCGAGCGCGTCGCGCGGCTCTTCGTCGCACACGGCGTCGAGAAGATCCGCATCACGGGCGGCGAGCCGCTGCTTCGCAAGAACCTCGAATTCCTGATCGAGCGGCTCGCGCGCCTGACGACGCACGCAGGCCGCCCGCTCGACCTGACGCTGACGACCAACGGCTCGCTGCTCGCGCGCAAGGCGCGCGCGCTGAAGGACGCCGGGCTCACGCGCGTCACGGTCAGCCTCGATGCGCTCGACGATACGCTGTTCAAGCGCATGAACGATGCGGAGTTCGCGAGCGCCGACGTGCTCGACGGCATCTTCGCCGCACAGGCCGCGGGCCTCGCGCCGGTCAAGGTCAACATGGTCGTGAAGCGCGGCACCAACGACAGCGAGATCCTGCCGATGGCCGAGCGTTTTCGCGGCACCGGCGTGATCCTGCGCTTCATCGAATACATGGACGTCGGCACGTCGAACGGCTGGAACATGACCGAGGTGCTGCCGTCGGCGGACGTCGTCGCGCGCATCGCCGAACATTTCCCGCTCGTGCCGCTCGAGCCGCACACGGCGGCCGAGACCGCGCAGCGCTGGGGCTATGCGGACGGCAGCGGCGAGATCGGCGTGATCTCGAGCGTCACGCAGGCCTTCTGCGGCGACTGCACGCGCGCGCGGCTGTCGACCGAAGGCAAGCTGTACCTGTGCCTGTTCGCGTCGACGGGGCACGATCTGCGTGCGCTCGTGCGCGGCGGCGCGACCGATGCGGAGATCGCGACCGCGATCGCCCGCATCTGGCACGCGCGCACCGACCGCTATTCGCAACTGCGCGGCAGCGCATCGGCCGACGGCGCGCTCGACGGCGCCGGCAAGCGCGTCGAAATGTCGTATATCGGCGGCTGACGCACGCCGCTCTGTCCATCCGCGCACGATGCCCGCTCCCGCCTCCCCGTCGATCGCCGGCCTGCTGCTCGCGGGCGGGCGCGCCACGCGCATGGACGGCGTCGACAAGGGCCTGCAACTGCTCGACGGTACGCCGCTCGCGCTGCACGTACTGCGCCGGCTGTCGCCGCAGGTCGACGAGACGGTGATCAGCGCGAATCGCCATGCCGATCGCTATGCCGAACTCGGTGCGCCGTTCGACGCGCGCATCGTCGCCGACGAAACCCCCGACTTCCCCGGGCCGCTCGCGGGCCTGCTTGCCGGCATGCGCGCGGCGCGCGCACCGCTGGTCGCGTGCTCGCCGTGCGATACGCCCTATCTGCCCGCCGACCTCGTCGCGCGGCTGCATGCGGCGCTCGACGCGCAACAGGCCGATATCGCGATGGCGGTCACCGTCGACGCGCAGCAGATGCGCTCGCCGCAGCCGACGTTCGCGCTGCTGCGCACGTCGCTGGCGGACGACCTCGCCGCCCGACTCGCGGCCGGCGACCGCAAGATGCGTGCGTGGTACGCACGCCACACGACGGTCGAAGTCGAGTTTCGCGACGAGCGTGCGTTTTACAATGCCAATTCCTGGCAGGAACTGGCCGCGCTGGCCCGCCGTTGACGGCCCCGCGCCGTTCCCGCCCGGCGTCTGCCGCACGCGAAACCCGCGCCCCGGCACCCTCCTCGCGCCACCGGCCACGAACCCGATACGCCTTGCGGCGCAGTCCGACTGATGATCACGCAATCCTCGCCCGCCTCCCGAACCGCACCCGACCCCGATGCCCCGCTGTCGCTCGCCGACGCGCAGGCACTCGCGTGCCGCTTCGCGGTGCCCGTCGACGCGTGCGATACGGTGGCGCTGCGCGAGGCGCTCGATCGCGTGCTCGCGGCCGACGTGAGCGCGCCATTCGACATTCCCGCGTACGACAACTCGGCGATGGACGGCTATGCGTTCGACGGCGGAGCCGCGGCACTCGCGTCGGCGCAGGGCGAGGTCGCGATGACGGTTGTCGGCACCGCGTTCGCCGGCCATCCGTTCGACGGCGCCGTGGCGGCCGGTGCATGCGTGCGCATCATGACGGGCGCGCCGATGCCGGCCGGATGCGACACGGTGATTCCGCAGGAACGCGTTCGCGTCGACGGCGACGCGATTCGCTTCGCCGCGCACGACGTCGCGCGCGGCGCGAACTGCCGCAAGGCCGGCGAGGATCTCGCGCGCGGCACCTGTGCGCTCGCCGCGGGCCGCATTTTGCGGCCGTCCGATCTCGGCCTGCTCGCGTCGTTCGGCATCGTCGACGTCACGGTGCGCCGGCGCGTGCGCGTCGCCGTGTTCTCGACCGGCGACGAGTTGCGCGAGCCCGGCGAACCACTCGGCCGCGGCGCGCTGTACGACAGCAATCGCGGGATGCTGATCGCAATGCTCGAACGGCTGCACGTGGACGCGATCGATCTCGGGATCGTCCGCGACGACCCGGCCGCGCTCGAAGCCGCATTGCGCGACGCCATCGCCGCGCAGGCCGATGCGGTGATCACGTCCGGCGGCGTGTCGGTCGGCGAAGCCGATTTCACGCGCGACGTGATGGCCCGGCTCGGCGACGTGACGTTCGCGAGCCTCGCGCTGCGACCGGGCCGCCCGCTCGCGTGCGGTACGCTCGCCCGCGCGGCCGACGACGCCGGTCACGCGCTGTTCTTCGGCTTGCCCGGCAATCCGGTCGCGTCCGCCGTGACGTTCCATGCGATCGTGCGCCCCGCGCTGCTGACGCTGGCCGGCGCGCGCACGCCGCCGCCGGCCATGTACACGGCGCTCAGCACGCAACCGTTGAAGAAACGCCCCGGCCGCACCGACTACCTGCGCGGCATCGCGACGCGCGCCGCCGACGGTCAATGGCACGTCGTACCGGTCGGATCGCAAAGCTCGGCGTCGCTGAGCGGTCTCGCGGCCGCCAACTGTTTCATCGTCCTGGGCCACGATTCCGCGGCAGTCGACGCGGGCGCCCCGGTCGACATCCTGCCGCTCGACGGCCTGATCTGAATTCCAATCGGTATATTTCTACGGGGGCAATCCGCACATGAAGAAACAAATCTCGTCGATCGCCGCGGGGCAGACCGCCAAGGCGCTGATCCTCGTCTACCTGACGTTCAGCGTGCCGATCGTGCTGCTCGGCATTCTCGTTGCGTATATCCGTTACGGGATGGTCGAGTTGAGCACGATCCTGAGCGCACTGCTGCTGAACGCAATCCTCGGTTTCGTGCTGCTGTGGATCGCGTGCCATGCGTACAACTGGGTCGCATCGCGCTTCGGCGGCATCGAGATCGTGCTGTCCGATCCGCCGGAAGAAGCGTGAGCGGCACGCCGCTGATCCGCGCGGCCGACACGCGCGACGTCGGCACGATCCTCGCGCTGATGCGCGAGCTGGCCGAGTTCGAAAAGCTCACCGAGCTGTTCGTCGCGACCGAAGCCGATCTCGCCGACGCGCTGTTCGGCGAGCATCCTGCCGCCGAGGCACGCGTAGCCGAACAAGACGGCACGATCGTCGCGTACGCGCTGTTCTTCCACAACTATTCGACGTTCCTCGGCCGCCGCGGGCTCTATCTCGAGGATCTGTACGTGCAGCCGTCGCAGCGCGGCACGGGCCTCGGCACCGCGATGCTGCGCCATCTCGCGGCGCTCGCCGTCGAGCGCCGTTGCGCGCGCTTCGAATGGTCGGTGCTCGACTGGAATCAGCCGGCGATCGACTTCTACGAGAAGATGGGCGCGACCATGCTGCCGGAGTGGCGCATCGTGCGCGTGACGGGCGACGCGCTGGACACGCTCGCCGCGCATTGAACGCGAGCCGGCTGCGCCGGTAACCGCTGCAAAAGAAAACGGGCGCCCGTTTCTTCTGTCCGACAGTTGCCAGCAACGCGCGTCACGCGTCGTCCGCGTCGGCGCCTTCGGCCTCTTCCGCGCCGAGCAACCCGGCCGCCGTATCGCCCGGCAACGCCTCGACCTGCTTCAGCTTGCGGTTCATCACACGTGTGCGCTGCTCGGCGGACTCGATCGAGCGCGTGACCGTTTCGAGCTGCGCCTTCGTGCGCGCGAGCACGTCGCCGAACTTGCCGAACTCCGTCTTGACCGCGCCGAGCACCTGCCACACCTCGCTCGAACGCTGCTCGATCGCGAGCGTGCGGAACCCCATCTGCAGGCTGTTGAGCAGCGCGGTGAGCGTGGTCGGCCCCGCGACCGTCACGCGATAGTCGCGCTGCAGCAGGTCGGTCAGCCCCGGGCGGCGCAGGATCTCCGCATAGAGCCCCTCGGTCGGCAGGAACAGCAGCGCGAAATCGGTCGTGTACGGCGGCGCGACGTACTTCTCGGCGATCGTGCGCGCTTCCATCCGCACCCGCGCCTCGAGCGCACGCGCCGCCTCCTCGACGGCCACCGCGTCGGCACGCTCCTGCGCGTCGATCAGCCGCTCGTAGTCTTCGCGCGGAAATTTCGCGTCGATTGGCAGCCACACCGGCGACGCGTCGCGCGTGCCGGCGTCCCGCCCCGGCAGCCGGATCGCGAATTCGACGCGCTCGGTACGCTTCGGCACCGTCACGACGTTCTTCGCGTACTGGTCGGGCGTAAGCATCTGTTCGAGCAGCGCCTCGAGCTGCACTTCGCCCCAGGTGCCGCGCGTCTTCACGTTGGTCAGCACCTTCTTCAGATCGCCGACGCCGGCCGCGAGCGTCTGCATCTCGCCGAGCCCGCGATGCACTTGTTCGAGCCGGTCCGACACGAGCTTGAACGATTCGCCGAGCCGCTGCTCGAGCGTCGCGTGCAGCTTCTCGTCGACGGTGCGGCGCATCTCCTCGAGCTTCGCCGCGTTGTTCGTCTCGATTTCCTTCAGCCGCTGTTCGAGCGTCGCACGCACCTCGCCGATCCGGCGGTCGTTCGCCTCGGTCAGTTGCGTGAGCTGCCGGTTCAGCGTGTCGCCGAACAGCCGCAGCGCGCCCGTTTGCTCCTCGCGTGCCTGCTGGGCCTGGCGCTGCACGCTCTCGCGCATCGCGTCGAACTGCTGCGCGTTGCCGGCGACGAGCTTGCCGAGCTGCTGCGCGAACCCCTCGATCTGGTTGTTCTGCACGGTCGCGACGCTCGTCAGTTGCGCGGCGAGTGTCTGCTGCAACTGGGCGAAGCTGCCGGCCAGCTCGGTACGCGAGCCGCGTGCGGTCTCGACGATCTCGCCGCGCAATTCGCGTTCGAGCCGCTCGACCGCGCGCGCCTGCGCATGCGCGGCGTCCTCGATCTGGTCGCCGAGCACGGCCGCGTCGTCGTGGCGGCCGCCGCCGCGCACGAGCGCGACGATCGCCACCGCGAGCGCGACGGCCAGCACGACGACCGCCGCAAGCAACAACGTCGTCGTCATGCGCGCGGCTTCCCGATCACGTCAGGGTTGATCGGATTCGGCGGCTGCCCCGCACGCGGCCCTTCGCCCAGCGCGGCGATCAGGTTGTCGGCGGCGAGATTGGCCATCGCGCGGCGAGTCTTTTCGGTCGCGCTCGCGATATGCGGCGTCAGCACGACGTTCGGCACCTCGAGCAGCGCCGGGTGCACGGTCGGCTCGCCCTCGTACACGTCGAGGCCGGCCGCGGCGATAGTCCCGTCGCGCAGCGCGGCGGCCAGCGCCGCGTCGTCGACGATCCCGCCGCGCGCGATGTTGGTCAGCGTCGCGGTGGGTTTCATCTTCGCGAGCTCGGCCGCGCCGATCGTGTGATGGTTCTCCTTCGTGTACGGCAGCACGAGCACGACATGATCGGCCCGCGCAAGCAGCGCATCCTTCGACACGTATTCGGCATCCAGCTCGGCCTCGATCTCGGGCGCGACGCGCGACCGGTTGTGATAGATCACCTGCATCCCGAAACCGCGCGCGCGGCGCGCAAGCGCCTGGCCGATACGGCCCATCCCGATCACGCCGAGCGTCGAACCGTAGATGTCGGTGCCGAGGAAGCCGTCGTACGCCCACTTCCGCCAGTGACCGGCGCGCAGCCAGTGTTCGGATTCGGCGATCCGGCGTGCGGCGGCCATCATCAGCGCCCAGCCGAAATCGGCGGTCGACTCGTTCAGCACGTCGGGCGTGTTGGTGCCGAGCACGTTCGCCGCGTTGAACGCGGCCATGTCGAAGTTGTTGTAGCCGACCGCCATGTTCGCCACGACCCGCAGGCGCGGCGCCGCCGCGAGCGTGGCCGCGCCGACCGGGTCGCCGGCCGTCAGCGCGCCGTCCTTGTCGGCCAGACGCGCGGCAAGCGCGTCGGGCGCGAGCGCATCGCCGTCGTTCCAGTCGACGTCGAAATACTGCTTGAGCCGTTCGATCACGTCCGGAAAGATCGGACGCGCGACCAGGATCTTCTGCATCGCCATCTCCGCATACCGCGGACGGATCGCGGCGCGCGATGCGCCGCCGGAGCCGCCCGCTCGGGGTTGAAAAACGTCAGCTTACGCCGTGAAGAAAAGCCACGACGTCAGCAGGAATACCGGTATCAGCACGACGAGCGCCCAGCCGAGGTACGCGAAGAAGCTCGGCATCTTCACGCCGCGCGATTCGGCGATCGCCTTCACCATGAAGTTCGGCGCGTTGCCGATATAGCTGTTCGCGCCCATGAACACCGCGCCGGCGGAAATCGCGGCGAGCGTCGACGCGCCGGTCGTCATCAGTGTCTGCGCGTCGCCGCCCGCGAGGTTGAAGAACACGAGATAGGTCGGCGCGTTGTCGAGGAACGACGACAGGATGCCGGTCGCCCAGAAGTACATTGCGTCGACCGGCTTGCCGTCGGGGCCCGTGACGAGATGGACGATCTGCGCGAACGCGCCGTCCGCACCCGCGCGCAGGATCACGATCACCGGCGCGATCGTCACGAAGATGCCCGCGAACAGCTTCGCGACTTCCTCGATCGGCGCCCAGTTGAACGCGTTGCCGTCGCGCGCGGAACGCGGCGTCAGCGCGAGCGACGCGAGCGTCACGACCACGAGCGCGACGTCGCGCACGAGATTCTGCAGCGCGACGTGCGTGCCCCAAACGTCGAACGAGATGCCCGGCTTCCACACGCCGCTCATCAGCACGAGCGCGATCACGGCTGCCAGCAGCACGAAGTTGATCTTGCCGTCGATCGACAGCGCCGCGCCGTCGGGCGTCGGATCGAGCGCGGCCGGCCGCTCCTCGCCGCCCTTCCGGTAGAAGTACGTATCGAGCGCGAAGAACAGCGCGAGCAGCACCGCGCAGATGAACAGCATCGGCAGCGCGAGGTGCGTGGTCGTCCAGAAGAAGCTCACGCCGTTCAGGAAGCCGAGGAACAGCGGCGGATCACCGAGCGGCGACAGCGAGCCGCCTGCATTCGCGACGAGGAAGATGAAGAAGATCACGACGTGCACGACATGCTTGCGGTTGTCGTTGGCGCGCAGCAGCGGCCGGATCAGCAGCATCGCGGCGCCCGTCGTGCCCATCACGCTCGCGAGCAGCGTGCCGAGCGCGAGGATCGCGGTATTCAGCTTCGGCGAACCGTGCAGGTTGCCGTTCACGCAGATGCCGCCCGCGACCGTATAGAGCGCGGTGAGCAGCACGATGAACGGAATGTATTCCTCGAGCAGCGCATGCACGAGCGTGCCGAACGCGGCGCCGGCGCCGAACGCGACCGCGAACGGCGCGAGGAACACGATCGCCCAGCCGGCCGCGATCTTGCCGAAGTGGTGATGCCAGAACACGGGGGCGACGAGCGGGAACAGCGCGATGGACAGCAGGATCCCGGCGAACGGGATGCCCCAGAGGGCGGACAGCGTGGCACCGTCGAGCGTGGCGGCCGATGCGAGCGCGGGAGCGGCGCCAAGCGCGATTCCCGACGCCATGCCCGCCCAGGCGGCATGTCGTTTCATGCGGAACTTCCTTGTTCGAGTAACTGTGAATGCGGCGGGCGCGTCATGCGCCCCGTACGACGATCGCGTGCACGCGGTACGGGCCGTGTGCGCCCAGAATGATCGTTTGCTCGATGTCGCCCGTGCGCGATGGGCCCGACACGAAATTGACCGCGCGCGGCAGCTCGCCGCGCTCCGCGCGAATCAGCGCGAACGCGTCTTCATGACCGGCGACGATGCGCGACGCCGGCACGATCGCGATGTGGGTTTCCGGCAAAAGACCGGCCGATGCGTAAGTGTCGGGACCGGACAGCAGCACCAGCGACCCCGTTTCGGCGGTCGCGCAGAAGCAGCCGGTCAGGCCGACGAGATCGCCGTCGCGCGGCTTGCGGCACTCGACCGACAGGCCGGCGCCGGCCCAGTCGAAATCGGCCAGCGTGCGCCATGCGACGGCCTGCGTCGGCAGACCCTGAGCGGCAAGATAGCGGGCGGCGGCAGCAGGCACGTCGGCCAGCGTCGCGACTTCGTCGACCGTGGTCGACAGGCGCCCCGCTTCGTCGACGAAAGCAGCGACGAGGTCGGCCGGCGCTGGCGGGCGCGGGCCCTGCGGATGCCGCGCGAGATAGTCGGCGACGCCGTCGCGCTCCGCTGCATCGGGTTCGGCCGCGCGCCCCTGCGCCGCGCGAATGCGCGCGAGGATCTGGCGACGGGCGGCGGAAGTGTCCATGAACGGTCCTCGTGACGTTGGCGTGCAATACGTCGGATTATACCGGCCACCCCTGCCGCGACACACCTTCGGCCGAACGGCCAACGCCTACTTCGACGCGTCTTCCTCGACCGGCTGCGCGATGCCGAACACCTGGCGCAGGTACGCGAGATAGGCCTTGTCGTCGCACATGCTCTTGCCCGGCGAATCCGACAGCTTCGCGACCGGCTGGCCGTTGCAGCGAACCATCTTGATCACGATCTGCAGCGGCACGTAGCCGAGATCGTTGGTGAGGTTGGTGCCGACGCCGAACGCGAGCTTGCAGCGGCCGCGGAACCGTTCGTACAGCTGCATGACCTTCGGGATGTCGAGCGCGTCCGAGAACACGAGCACCTTGGTGCGCGGGTCGCAGCGGTTCGCCTCGTAGTGGCGCAGCATCCGCTCGCCCCAGTCGAACGGATCGCCCGAATCGTGGCGCGCGCCGTCGAACAGCTTGCAGAAATACATGTCGAAGTCGTTCAGGAACGCGTCCATCCCGTAGACGTCCGACAGCGCGATCCCGAGGTCGCCGCGATATTCCTTCGCCCACATCTCGAAGCCGTAGATCTGCGAATCGCGCAGCCGCGGGCCGAGCGCCTGGCACGCCTGCAGGTATTCGTGCGCCATCGTGCCGAGCGGCGTGATGTCGTGCTTCATCGCGTACAGCACGTTGCTCGTGCCCGCGAACTGCGGGCCGAGCCCGTCGCGCAGCGTGAGCGCGACTTCCTCGTGCCAGACCTTCGAGAAGCGCCGGCGCGTGCCGTAGTCGGCGATCTTGCAGTCGGCGAATTCGGGCTTCGCGCCGAGCAGCTTGATCTTCTCGCGCAGCCGCTCGCGCCCTTCGCGATAGTCGGGCTCGCGCTGCGTGTTGCGGAAATAGACTTCGTTGACGATCGCGAGCACCGGGATCTCGAACAGGATCGTGTGCAGCCACGGCCCCTCGATCACGACGTCGATCTCGCCGTTGCCCTTCGGCGACGGCGTGATCGAGATGTACTTCTCGTTCAGGTGGAACAACGCGAGGAAGTCGACGAAGTCGCTCTTGATGAAGCGCATCCGCCGCAGGTAGTCGAGTTCGACGTCGGAAAAGCGCAGCGAGCACAGGCCGCGCACCTCGTCGCGAATCTCGTCGATGTACGGCACGAGATCGACGCCGGGCGTGCGGCAGCGGAACCGGTATTCGACGTTTGCAGCGGGAAAGTGATGCAGGACGACCTGCATCATCGTGAACTTGTAGAGATCCGTGTCCAGCAGCGAAGTGATGATCATGATGACGGCAGCGCCAATATCGTGACAGGGCACCGGCGCACCGCGCGCCGCCCGGTCTGTCGGCCATGTTACCCGAATGCGGGCCCGACCATCGTGAAACCGGCCGCCGCCTTGCCGTATCGTGCCGGTGCCTGGCGTACGGGTATCCGTGTCGCGCGCCCCATAAACTAATCACGAAACGATATAAGCCGGATAGCCGACCTCGTCATGCGGGTTTGGCGCTTCAGTTACAATGCCGCTTTTGGCGCAAACGCCACCCCATATACCGCCAAGCAGGAGCGTTTTAATGACTCACGTTGTGACCGAAGGCTGCATCAAGTGCAAATACACGGATTGCGTGGATGTGTGCCCGGTGGATTGCTTCCGTGAAGGTCCCAACTTTCTCGCCATCGATCCGGACGAGTGCATCGACTGCGCCGTGTGCGTCGCCGAATGCCCGACCAATGCGATCTATGCCGAAGAAGACGTTCCGGGCGACCAGCAGCAGTTCACCGAGCTGAACGCCGAGCTGGCGAAGAACTGGCCGTCGATCACGAAGACCAAGCCGGCGCCGGCCGACGCGGACGAATGGAAGGACGTGCAGGACAAGCTGCACCTGCTCGAGCGCTGATCGCACGGCGGCGACCGCAAAAAAATTTCATGCGTCGCGGCTTCGAAGTGTTGACAGGTTAGCGAACACTCCATACAATCTCGTTTCTCTGCTGTTGCTTGTTTGTT
>NZ_JAGIQD010000039.1:0-32603 GCF_017815045.1 Burkholderia sp. CpTa8-5 | reverse complement strand
CCCCGATAGCTCAGTCGGTAGAGCGCCGGACTGTTAATCCGTAGGTCCCTGGTTCGAGCCCAGGTCGGGGAGCCAAAAACGCAAAAGCCCGTTGAAAGTGGACGGGTTTTTTGTTGGAAAACACAGCACGCAGATGTACCGATTTATTCCCCGATAGCTCAGTCGGTAGAGCGCCGGACTGTTAATCCGTAGGTCCCTGGTTCGAGCCCAGGTCGGGGAGCCAAATAGCGAAAGGCCCGTCATTCGACGGGCCTTTTGTTTTTCCGGCCCCCTTGTCCGCCTTCCTGCGTTGCGTGACCCAGTCATGCGCATGCTAGAGTCTCTGTCCCGCATCCGCATCCGGTTCCGTCGATGAAGCATCGCCTCCTCCGTTTCGCCCCCGCCGCCCTCCTGCTCTCCGCCGCCGCACCGCTCGCGCACGCGGAGGAAGTCGGCAGCGTCAACACCCATTTCCGCGTCACGGGTTCCGATCGCGTGGTCGTCGAGGCCTATGACGATCCGGTCGTGAACGGCGTGACCTGCTACGTGTCGCGCGCGCGCACCGGCGGGATCAAGGGCACGCTCGGCGTCGCCGAGGATCCGAGCGAAGCGTCGATCGCGTGCCGGCAGGTCGGCCCGATCAGCTTCAAGGAACCGCTCAAGCAGCAGGCCGACGTATTCAGCGAACGCATGTCGTTCATCTTCAAGACGCTGCACGTCGTGCGCGTGGTCGACAAGAAACGCAACACGATCGTCTATCTGACCTACAGCGACCGCATCGTCAGCGGCAGCCCGAAGAACGCCGTCACCGCGGTGCCGATGCCGGCCGGCACGACGATTCCGGTCAAGTAAGCCCGCACCCGCCGGGGGCGCGAGCGATACACTGTCGGTTCGACCGCTCCCGCGCCCGATCATGTCCGCCACCCGCCTTCCCGATTCCGCACGCTACTGGCGCACGCCGCTCGTGCCGGACGCGGACCTGCTCACGGCCACCTATCGCGATCACGCGTTCGCGCCCCACTGGCACGATGCGTACACGATCCCCGTGATTCTCGAAGGCGCGGAACGCTTCACCTATCGCGGCAACGGCTATGTCGCCGAAACGGGCACCGTGCCCGTGATCAATCCCGGCGAAGTGCATACGGGGTCGCGTGCCGCCGACGAGGGCTGGTGCTATCGCGTCAGTTACATGCCGGTGGAATTCATCCGCGAACTCGCGAGTGCAGTCGCGGGCCGCCCGCAGGATCCGCCATGGTTCGCCCCCGGCGTGATCCGCGACGCCGATCTGGCGGCCCGGCTCACGCTCGCGCATCGGATGCTGGAAGCCGGCAGCGAGCGCGCGCTGTCGTCGCATGCGGCCGACGGTCCGGCTACCGACGCGCCGCGCGTCTACGATCCGCTCGCCGCCGAAACCGCGATGCTCGACGCGCTGTCGACGCTGATCGTGCGCCATGCCGACGTGCGGCCGCAACCGGCGCCGCTCGCGGCCGACGAACCGCGCGTCGACGCGATGCGCGAGCGGCTCGCCGCCGATCTGACGTCCGCGGTGACGCTCGACGACGTCGCGCAGGCGGTCGGCCTGTCGCCGTTCCACGCCGCGCGTCTGTTCACGCGTACGACCGGCATGCCGCCGCATGCGTGGCGCAACCAGCTGCGGCTGCAGCGCGCGCTGGCACCGTTACGCGCGGGCGTGCCGGTCGCCGATGTCGCCGCGGCCAGCGGCTTCGTCGACCAGAGCCACTTCACGCGGCATTTCAAACGGATGTTCGGCGTGCCGCCCGGGCGCTGGCAGGCAAGCTGACGCACGGCTTCCCGCCGTCGTCGGTCGGACCGCACCGCGCAGCGACCCGCCGCGCCGGCCGACACTCGGGCACCGACCCCGCTCCCGCGAGCGCAAGAACATACAAGCCGGCCCGCCACCGGCCCGCTATCCTCCAGCTCATGGAGGAGCGCTACTTGAACGAGACACCCGCCTCACCCCCGCGCCGCCCGCTCAACGAATGGCTCGACGGCGCGCGCGACACGATTCCGATGATGATCGGCGCCGCGCCGTTCGGCGTGATTTTCGGCACGCTCGTCGGCAGCGGCCCGCTTGCCGCCTGGCATGGCGCGCTGATGTCGCTCGCCGTGTTCGCGGGGTCCGCGCAGTTCATCGCGCTCGGCCTGATCGCCGGCAGCGCGAGCTTCGCCGTCGTGCTCGCCACGACGCTGATCGTGAACCTGCGCCACCTGCTGTACAGCGCGACGCTCGCGCCCTATGTCGCACACCTGCCGTTGCGCTGGCGCGCGACGCTCGGCGCGTTGATGACCGACGAAGTGTTCGCGGTCGCCTACGGGCACTACCGGCACTACCCGCCCGGCACGATCGGCCCCCACTACTTTTTCGGCTCCGGGCTCGCGATGTACCTGAACTGGCAGGTCTGGACGCTCGCGGGCATCGGCTTCGGCACGGCGTTCCCGGGCCTGCAGTCGCTCGGCCTCGACTTCGCGATGGCGGCGACCTTCATCGCGATCGTCGTCCCGCAGCTCGGCACGCTGCGCTACTTCGCGGCGGCCGCGACGGCCGGCACGCTCGCGTACTTCTGGCAGGGCTGGCCGTACAAGCTCGGGCTGCTCGGCGCGGTCGCCGCCGGCGTCGCGATCGGCGTCGTGCTCACGCTGCGGCACGATCGCACGCGGGCCCGCTCTCGCCCGGAGGCCGCATCGTGAACTACGCGCTGTTGATCCTCGGGATGGCCGTCATCACGTATGCGATCCGCTCGACGCTGTTCCTGTTCGGCGAGCGGCTGACGTTCCCGCCGCTCGTGCGGACCGCGCTCGGCTTCGTGCCGGTCACCGTGCTGACCGCGATCATCGTGCCGATGACCGTCTCGCCGCACGGCGGCACGGCCGAGCTGACGTGGCGCAATCCGCAGCTCGTCGGCGCGCTCGCGGCCGTGCTCGTGTCGGCCGCGACCCGCCGGCCGCTCGTCACCATCGCGGTCGGGCTCGCGGTGTTCTTCCTGTGGCAAGGGGTCGTCATCCCGCACTGGCCGCCTGCCTGAGCGCACGCTCCATCGCGCGCGCTCAAGTTTCCGCGCGGCGCGCCGATATAGGAGAGGAAGACCCGCCACCGGCCCCGGCGCGCATCGGTCAGTCGACGCGGCGCCCGCTCCGGTGCGCCGCGCCGGCGCCGGCTTGCGCGGGCCGTCATCGAGATGATTCATGGGCCAGATCACCCTTTCCCTCAAGGACGACACGCTCGAGTCCCTGCGCAAGGACTACGACGCGTTCGTGCGCGTATCGCTGAAACTCGACCCGCAATTCGCGACGCCGTCGTTCGAGGATTTCCTGCGCGCCAAGCTGCTCGACAACATGGTGCCGCTGACCGAGCACGCCGTGCAGCGGATGCTGCAGGGCGGCCAGTACGCATGGGCCAAGCGCACGCTCGACAAGGAATTTCCGGACGTCGTCGCGATCCTGATGCGGCAGGCCGGCGAATTCGGCTTCGGCTTCGCGTCGCGCTCCGAATGGACGCCCGACGAGCTCGCGAAGGCATGCCGCGACTGGGCGAAGGCGATCGTCGCCGAAGCACAGGGCGACGCGTCGCTGATCGACCCGCTCGCGTCGCAGATCAAGGCGGCGGCGCAGGACATCCAGACGCTCGAGGAACTGATGCAGACGCCCGCGTGGCGGCTCGCGGAATCGCTGCGGCAGCGGATCTACGAGGCCAAGCTCGCATGCGAGATGAGCGTCGGCAGCACCGCGCGCGACAAGCTCGGCGAACTGCGCGGGCTGCTGCGGCTCGGGCTCGCGCACGGCTCGTTCCAGAAGCAGGAAGCGCAGCAGATCATGGAATACCTGCGGCTGCTGAAGCCGGAGATCTTCGTCGAGGAACCGTACGACGTCTTCGCGCGCCTCGCCGCGTGGCTGCGCAGCGTATTCACGCCGGCTGCGGTGCGGCCGGCCCAGGGCCAGGGGCAAGGCCAGCGCCGGCCGTAAGTACGCGTCCCGCTTATTACCCCACGAAAACGGCCCGATTCGCGCAAAGCGAACCGGGCCGCCGGACGATCGCCCGTCGCGACGCGCCGTCCGAAAACACGGGTCGCGACGGCGCCGGACACCGCTTACTGCGTGGCGCCCTGGGCCGATGCGCCGCCCTGCGCGCCGACCGAGGCGCCGCCTTCGGTCGCGTCGTCGGCCTTCTTCTTGGCCGAGCCCGCATGGCTCTTGGCCGACTTCGCCGCATGCTTCGTGTGCTTCTTGGTCGAATGGACGGCCGACGACGTCGTATCCTTCGCGCCATCGGCTGCCGCGCCGACCGCATCGGTCGCGCCGCCCGTCGCATTGCCCGACGCGTTCGCGCCGGCACCACCCTGCACGCCTGCGCCGACACCTGCCGCCGGAGCCTGCGTCTGTACGCCGGCACCCGCCGCGCCTTGCGCCGTCGTGCCCGTCTGGGCGAATGCGGCCGAAGTGGCGAACGCCGTCAGCGCGGCACCGATCAGCATCGTACGAATCTTGGACATGGCAATTCTCCTCAAGAAGTTGTGCGCCCGGTCCGCAGCGATGCGGACCGTCGCGTTCCCGCCGCAACACGCAGCAGGTACGACAGAAGACCCGCGGCCCACGCGGCCGGTTCGCGAATCTCTCAGACTGTTACCCACCGTTTCATTTGCTGACGAATCGCTCACAGTCCTTTACAACGTGCGGCGGCGGCCCGCGCTCGCGTGCCGGCCCGCGGTGCCGTATGATGCGGAGCGTTTCCTCCCGCGCACCGCGCACCTTCCTCGTCATGCCCAATCTGGATTTCACGCTGACCGGCGAATACGTCGAGCTGCACAACCTTCTCAAGATCACCGGCCTCGCGGACAGCGGCGGCACCGCGAAGCTGATCGTCGCGTCCGGCGCGGTGAAAGTCGACGGCGCGGTCGAGCTGCGCAAGACCTGCAAAATCCGCGCGGGCCAGGTCGTACTGCTCGGCGACACGCGCATCGCGGTACGCGAGGCATAGCGCCCGTTCACGCTGATAACGGGCTTGCGCAGGCCCTGGCCGTTCCCCTGCCCGCGACATGGCCATCGGCGCACGCGTTCGACACGGTTCGAATAAAGCCGTAAGCTAGCCGTCTCTCAAAATAACGACATACAGCGCGGGGCCGCACCCGCGCGAGCGCCCATTCCATGTCGCATTCCGGTCTCACGCGGACGGCCGCCGCGCCGCCGTCCCTGTCCAGTCATGCCGCCGATACCGCGCGCCTCGCCGCGCCGCTCGCGATCGCGCAACTGTCCCAGATGGCGATGAGCGTCACCGACACGGTGCTGCTCGGTTCGCTCGGCCCCGATTCGCTCGCGGCGGGCGGGCTCGGCGCGAACTTCTTCTTCGTGATCGTGACGATCCTGCAAGGCGTGCTGTCGTCGGTCAGCGTGAGCGTCGCCCACGCGCGCGGCGCGCAGGCCGAGGATCGCGTGCCGCACATCTACTGGACGGGCTTCGCGCTGTCCGTGCTGCTCGCGATTCCGGCGATCGTCGCGCTGTCGCTGGCCGAACCGATCCTGCTGATGTTCCACGAGCCGCCGCTGCTCGCGCATCACGTCGGCGAATACACGGGCATCCTGCGCTTCGCGGCGCTCGGCAGCCTGATCGGCGTCGGGCTGATGCGCGCGTTCCTGCCAGCGATCGGTGCCGCGCGGCGGCTGTTGTGGGTATCGATCGGCGGCGTCGGCGTCAACGGCGTGCTGAACTACGGGCTGATCCACGGCGCATTCGGACTGCCGCGCCTCGGCTTTCTCGGCTCGGCCGTCGCGACGACGATCACGATCTGGCTCACCGCGCTCGCGCTGATCTGGCTGCTGCACGGCCGGCAGCGCTTCCGCCATTTCGTGACCGCCGCGCGCCCGAAGCTGCCCGTGATGGGCGAACTGATCGGCATCGGCTGGCCGGTCGCGATCACGTACGGCGTCGAATCGACGCTGTTCCTCGCCACCGGCCTCACCGTCGGCGTGCTGGGCGCGACGTCGCTCGCCGCGCACCAGATCGCGCTGAACGTCGCGTCGGTGTCGTTCATGGTGCCGCTCGCGATCGGCCAGGCGGCCAACGTGCGCGTCGGCTACTGGATCGGCGCGGGTTCGCCCGTCGCCGCGCGGCACGCGGGCTTCGTCGCGCTCGCGCTCGGCGTCGGCTTCATGTCGCTGTCCGGCCTCGTGATGATCGTCGCGCCGCATACGATCGTCGGCCTGTACCTGCACCTCGACGACCCGGCCAACGCGGCCACGGTGTCGCTCGCCGCGTCGCTGCTCGGCATCGCCGCGGTGTTCCAGATCGTCGACGGGATGCAGACCGTCGGGTCCGGTGCGCTGCGCGGCCTGAAGGACACGCGCATCCCGATGCTCGCCGCGACCCTCGGCTACTGGGGCATCGGCTTCCCGACCGGCTACTGGTTCGCCTTCCACGCGGGCCTGGGCGCGCGCGGCCTGTGGTGGGGGCTCGCGGCGGGCCTCGCGAGCGTCGCCGTGCTGATGGCATGGCGCTTCCACCGCAAGACCGCGTCGCTGATCGCGGCGGCGCGCTAGCGCCGGTTTGCGCGCGTCACGCGCCGTGGGCACGACACGACGCGAAATCGCGGCCGGCGCTATGCTTGTCGACTGAACCGCTCGAGACGCCGCGCCAGCGGCGCGACTGCCTCACGATACGTCTGATTACGCCTGACGCCGCGCGACGACGCGCGGCCTTTCCCCTTTCCAGGAGGAGTGCATCATGAATGAAGCAGTTCGGATGGAACGCGACACGTTCGGCGAGATCGCCGTGCCGGCCGACCGGCTCTGGGGCGCGCAGACCGAGCGCTCGCTGCAGAATTTCCGGATCTCGACGGAGAAGCAGTCGCCCGAGCTGATCCACGCGCTCGCGATCGTCAAGCGGGCCGCGGCGGCCGTCAACCAGTCGCTCGGCGTGCTCGCCGACGACAAGGCGCACGCGATCATCGAAGCCGCCGACGAGATCATCGCCGGCAAGCATCCGCGCGAATTCCCGCTCGCGGTGTGGCAGACGGGCTCCGGCACGCAGACCAACATGAACCTCAACGAGGTGATCGCGAACCGCGCGAGCGAGCTGCTGGGCGGCGAGCGCGGCGAAGCGCGCAAGGTTCATCCGAACGACGACGTGAATCGCGGCCAGTCGTCGAACGACGTGTTCCCGACCGCGATGCACATCGCGGCCGCGTATGCGATCGTCAACCACCTGCTGCCGGCGCTGCGCACGCTGCGCGCGACGCTCGACGCGAAGTCGAAGGCGTTCGCCGACATCGTGAAGATCGGCCGCACGCACCTGCAGGACGCGACGCCACTCACGCTCGGCCAGGAGTTCTCCGGCTATGTCGCGCAGCTCGACCAGGGCATCCGTCACGTCGAATCGGCGCTGCCGCACCTGTACGAACTCGCGCTCGGCGGCACCGCGGTCGGCACCGGGCTGAATGCGCATCCGGAATTCGCGGTGCGCGTGGCCGACGAGATCGGCCGGCTCGCGAAGCTGCCGTTCGTGACGGCGCCGAGCAAGTTCGAGGTGATGGCGGCCGCCGACGCGCTGGTCTTCGCGCACGGCGCGCTGAAGACGGTCGCGGCGAGCCTGATGAAGATCGCGAACGACGTGCGCTGGCTCGCGAGCGGGCCGCGCTGCGGGCTCGGTGAGCTGTCGATCCCGGAAAACGAGCCGGGCAGCTCGATCATGCCGGGCAAGGTGAACCCGACGCAGTCGGAAGCCGTGACGATGCTGTGCTGCCAGGTGTTCGGCAACGACGTCGCGGTCAACGTCGGCGGCGCGAGCGGCAATTTCGAGCTGAACGTGTTCCGGCCGATGATCGCGCACAACGTGCTGCAGTCGGTGCGGCTGCTCGCCGACGGCGCGCAGAGCTTCAACGATCACTGCGCGGTGGGCATCGAGCCGAACCGCTCGCGCATCGACCTGTTGTTGAACGAATCGCTGATGCTCGTGACGGCGCTCAATCCGCACATCGGCTACGACAAGTCCGCGCAGATCGCGAAGAAGGCGCACAAGGAAGGCACGACGCTGAAGGCGGCCGCGCTCGCGCTCGGCTACCTGACCGAGGCGGAATTCGATGCATGGGTACGCCCCGAGCAGATGATCGGGACGCGGTAACGGCAGGACGACGAGCGCGGCGCGTCGAGCGCGGCGCCCGCGGCACTCAGACGGTGCCCTTCGCGACCTCTTCCGGCTTCATCTCGACGATTTTGTCGAGCGCGGCCCGCACGTCGGCCGCATATTTGGCGAGCACCTTCTGCTCGTCGGTTTCGGGCACGAACGGCGGCACCGGCACCGGGTTGCCGTTCTCGTCGACCGCGACGAACACGACGAGGCAATCGGTCGTCTGGCGCAGCACGCCGCCCTTAGGATCGCCGGCGTGCACCGACACGTGGATGTGCATGCTGGTACGGCCCGTCGCGACGACGCGCGCCTTCAGCTCGACCAGATTGCCGACCAGGATCGGACGCTGGAAACGGATGTTGCCGACGCTGACCGTCACGCAATAGCGGCTCGACCAGACGGCCGCGCACGCATACGCGACCTCGTCGATCCATTTCATCAGCGCGCCGCCATGCACCTTGCCGCCGAAGTTCACGGACGAAGGCTCGGCAAGGAAGCGGAATACGGTTTCGGTGCGGTCGAGAGCGGCCGGCACGGGGGACGGTTGGGGCATTGTTGTGGCTCCAGGCGGCAGGGGCGCTGTAATCGGGCCATTATACGTTGCACTGCGGCAATGCGTCGCGGCAAGCCCCGCCTAGCGGGGCTGCGGCGGCCATGCCGGCTCGCGCGCCGACCGGCGTCGGTCAGCGGCGCACCGTGATGCCCTGGTCGATCGTCCCGTACATCTCGATACTGCCGCTGCGCTCGCCGGTCGCGCCCGCACCGCCGGACGCACAGGCCGCGCACACGAGCGCGGCCGCCAACACACAGAAAATCGTCTTCATCGTTGCATCGCGTCACATGCGGCGGCCCGCTGCCGCCGCGTCCGGCCATTCTACGCGTGCCCTGCAACGGGCCGCGGTCCGGTCCCCGCCAGCGCGCCACCGCCGTATCCGACATTTCATCCGGAAACGAAACATCGAATGCGCGCGCGGACTACACTGCCCTCCAACCCGCTCGACGAGACACGACGATGACCGATCAAGACGACCACCATTTTCCGGGCCTGAGCCGCATCGGCGCACTGATCGCCGATCCCGGCCGCGCCGCGATGCTGTGGGTGCTGATGGACGGCAGCGCGCGACCAGCCGGCGAACTGACGATGATCGCGGGGCTGTCGCCGTCCGCGGCCAGCGCGCACCTCGCGCGCCTGACCGAGGGCGGGCTGCTGGCCCTCGACGTGCGCGGCCGGCATCGCTACTACCGCATTGCGTCGGCCGACATCGCGGCCTCGCTCGAAGCGCTGGCGAACGTCGCCCGCGCGGCCGCGCCGCATCGCCCGGTTCCGCCGCCGTCGCGCACGGTCCCGGCCGAACTGCGCTATGCACGCACCTGCTACGACCACATGGCCGGCGAGCTCGCGGTGCGCATCTTCGACGGCCTCACCGCGCGCGGCTGGCTATTCGCCAACGGCGACGCGATCGACACCACCGAGCGCGGTACGCAGGCGCTCTCGCAATGGGGCATCGACGTCGCGCAGCAGCGCGCGCGCCGGCGCCGCTTCGCGTGCGGCTGTCTCGACTGGAGCGAGCGGCGTTCGCATCTCGGCGGCGCGCTCGGCGCGGCGCTGCTCGACAGCTTCTGCGCACACGGCTGGATCGAGCGCGCGGCCCGACCGCGCGTGCTGCGCGTCACGGTGCCGGGGCAGCAGGTTTTCGACGCGTGGCTTACGTCTGCTTGACGCCGGCATTGCAGCTGCACGACAACGGCGCGCGATGGACAGGTTTTGTTACACCGCGTGCCATTCGACTTACAAAACACCGTGCCTTGAAACAGGCCAAGCGGATATCGTGAACGGGACGGCACGAATCGACGCGCCGCGATCACAACGATGACGCTCACCATGGCCTCCCTGTTCGCGCTCAAGCGCACCGCCCGCTACACGCTGCTCGCATTCGCCGCACTGGCGGCGCTGCCGCCCGCCTTCGCGCAATCTGCCGATGCGCCGCCGGCTGCAGCCGCGGCACGGCAACCCGGCGGCGATCCGCCCGGCCGCGTCGCGCGGCTCAATTACCTGTCGGGCGCCGTGACGACCGAACCGGCCGGCACCGATACCTGGTCGTATGCGGCGGTGAACCGGCCGCTGACGACCGGCGACCAGCTGTGGAACGATGCCGGCGCGCGCTCGGAACTGCACATCGGCTCGACCGCGGTGCGGCTCGGCGAATCGACGAGCCTGTCGGTGCTGAACCTCGACGACACGACGACGCAGTTGAAAGTGGGCCTCGGCACCGTCTCGACGCACGTGCGCGGTCTGCCGGCCGGCGGATCGTACGAAATCGACACGCCGAACCTCGCGCTCGGCATCACGGGCCCCGGCGACTATCGCGTCGATGTCGCGCCGAACGGCGCGAGCACGACGGTGACGATGCGCAGCGGCAGCGCGACCGTCTACGGCAGCAACGGGCAGTATCCGCTGTCGCCCGGGCAGCAGGTCGTATTCACCGGCACCGACCTGCAGGTCGCGCAGCAATCGGCCGCACCGGGCCCCGACGCGCTCGACCAGTGGGCCGCCAGCCGCGACGCGGCCGAAGCGCGCTCGGTGTCGGCCCGCTACGTGTCCCGCGACATGCCCGGCTACCAGGATCTCGACGCGAACGGCACGTGGCGCGAAACCCCGAATTACGGCGCGGTATGGGTGCCGAACGACACGCCGGCCGACTGGGCGCCGTATCACGACGGCCACTGGATCTGGCAGGCGCCGTGGGGCTGGACCTGGGTCGACGACGCGCCGTGGGGCTTCGCGCCCTATCACTACGGCCGCTGGGCGTACCTGGACGACAGCTGGGCCTGGGTGCCCGGCCCGATGGTCGTCAGCCAGCCGCCCGTCTATGCGCCGGCGCTCGTCGCGTTCGTCGGCGGCGGGGGCGGGGGCGGCGGCGGTTCCGACTGGAGCGTCGCGCTCACGGTCGGCGGCGTTGCCGCGGCCGGCTGCGCGTGGTTCGCGCTCGGTCCGGGCGAACCGTGGCATCCGGGCTGGGGCGGCTGGAGCCCGCACTACTACGACCGCGTCAACCGCAACATCGTGGTGAACAACGTCAACGTGAACAAGACCGTGAACGTGACGAACATCACCAATATCACCAACATCAACAAGACGTACGTGAACTTCCGCGCGCCGCATGCGATCACGGCCGTGCCGGCCGCCGCGTTCGTGCACGGCCAGCCGGTCGCGCACTTCTCGCAACACGTCGATCCGCAGCAATGGCGCAACGCGCACGTCACGCCGGGCACGCCCGGCATCGCGCCGGTCCGCCAGAGCTTCACCGGCGGGCTGCGCACTGCCAGCTACCGTCCGCCGGCGGCGATCGCGCAACACCCGTACGTCGCGACGCGCAATCCTGCCGTGCCGCCCGCGTATCGCGACCAGGCCGCCGCCCACCTCGCGCAGCAAGGCGGGCGCGTACCGGGCGCCGGCGCGCCGGTCGTGAAGACGAATGTGCCGGCCGACTATGCGGCGCGTCCGGTCCGCGTTCCGGGCAAGCCGGGCGGCGGCGCCTGGGCGATGCACAACGTGCAGCTCGTGAATCCGCACGGCCCCGTCGTGCAGCCGGGCCGCGCGCCGCGTGAAGGCCAGCCGGCCGCCGAGCAGGCCGGCCGGCCGGGCGTACCGACGCCGGGCATGCCGAACGCCGCCCGGCCGAACGGCGAAAACCCCAACGCACCGCGTTTCACCAATGGCGGCCCGCCGCAGGCGCCCGGCAACCCGATCCCGCATCAGGCGTTCGCGCCCGGCAACGGCGTTCCGCATCCGCCGGGCGCGAACAACGCTCCGTCGGGCATCGGCAATGCACGTGCAGCCGGCGCACCGTCGTCGCCCGCGTGGATGCAGCCGCACACGCCGATGGAGCGTCAGCGCGCCGCGCCGCCTACCGCGCTGCACGCGGCAGGACAGAATGCGCTGCCGCCCGTGCGCAGCGCGGCGGTACCGCATCCGGACGGCGTGCCGACACCGCAGGGTGTGCAACCCGGCGGCCGGAACGAAACGCCGCGCGCGCAGCAGCAACCGCAGTCGGACCATGTCGCGCAGATTCCGCAACCGCGTCCGCGCCCCGATCTCCCGACGCCGGCCCGCCAAGCGCAGCCGCAGCCCGAACGGGCCGCCCCCGCGCCGCAACCGCGCCAGGACTTCGCGCAACCGGCGCCCCATCGCGAAGTCGCGCCGCCGCGCGTGAACGAGTACCGCCCGCCGGCGCCCGCCGTGCATGACATGCCGCGCCCGCAGCCGCAGGCGCCGCGCATGGAGCCGCGACCTCAACCCCAGCCGGCGCCCCGGATGGAACCGCGCCCGTCGATGCCCGCGCCCCGGATGGAGCCACGGCCACAGCCGGCGCCGCACGTCGAGGCGCCGCGTCCGGGCAATCCGCCGCCGCAGGGCGGCCACGAGGAGCGGCATCGTCAGTAGGTGCAGCAAACATGAAACAAAAAGGCTCGACCGGTATCAGCCGGTCGAGCCTTTTTGCAGGTGCGAATCGATGAAGCCGCGCGGCCCCGGCCGCGCGATCAGACCGCCATCGGCGCGGTCAGCGGCTCATGATGCCGGTAGCCGACGAGCGAGAAATCGGACGGCTCGACCTGCTCCAGCCATTCGGGCGCATAGACGCCCGTCTTCGCGTACTCGGGCACGCGCTCGGCAATCTCGAGCCGCGGGCTTTCGTACGGCTCGCGCGTGAGCTGCTGCTGCAGCATGTCGAGCTGGTTCTCGTAGATGTGCGCGTCGCCGATGAAATACGTGAACCAGCGCGGCGTATAACCCGTCAGCCGGCCGACGAGCGACAGCAGCGCGGCCCCCTCCGTCAGGTTGAACGGCGTGCCGAGGCCGACGTCGTTGCTGCGGATGTACAGGCACAGCGAGATCTCGCGCTTCGTCGCGTTCGGCAGGAACTGGTACAGCAGATGGCACGCGGGCAACGCGATCTGGTCGAGCACGGCCGGATTCCACGCGTGAAACAGGATGCGACGATCGGACGGGTTCTCCATGATCGTGTCCAGGCACTGGCGCAGCTGGTCGATCGCCTTGTACAGCAGCACCTTCGGCGCGCCGTCTTCGTCGAAACGCGTGACGATCCGGAAGCCGCGGCGCGTCGCGTCGGCGATCTGCGCGTCGGCGTTCGCGTCGAGCACCTTGTAACCCGGCCACTGACGCCATTGCACGCCGTATACGTCGCCGAGATCGTCCTCGCCCCGGCGATACGGGTTCGCGAGCCACTGCGCGTTCTCGTTCGCGTTCGCATCCCACACCTTGCAGCCGAGCGCGCGAAAATCGGCCGCGCTGCGCGACGCGCGCAGGAACCCGACCAGTTCACCGATCGCGGACTTGAACGCGAGCTTCTTGGTCGTCACGGCCGGGAAGCCTTGCTGCAGGTCGAAGCGCAGCATCGCGCCCGGCATGCTGATGGTGCGGATGCCCGTGCGGTTCTCCTGCCAGGCGCCGGTATCGAGAATGGTACGAACGAGATCGAGATACTGTTTCATGCGGGTTCCTTCGGCCGCGAGGGGCGACCGTACCCGCCAATTTTAGCAAGCGTGGCGCGGAAGCTCCGGCAACGACGCCGAAAACCCTGCCAGCGTGTCGCCGCGATCGCGCATGCCGTGCGCGCACATCAGCCGGTAGAGCGTGACGCGCGACACGCCGAGCTCACGCGCGGCATCGGCAAAACGGCCGCGATGGCGCAGCAGCGCCTGCTCGATCGCCTGCCGTTCGGCCGCCTCGCGCGCCTCCAGCAGCGACACCGGCGCGAGCGTCGCATAGTCGTTCAGCTCGAGATCGGCCGCGGTGATCATCCGGCCTTCGGACATCACGATCGCGCGCCGCACGCGGTTGATCAGCTCGCGCACGTTGCCCGGCCACGAATAGCCGTACAGCGACGCGACCGCGTCCGGGGAAAAGCCGCGCAGGCGGCGATGCGCGTCGCCCTTGAAGCGCTCGAGCATGTGGCGCGCGAGCACCTCGATGTCCTTGCCGCGCGCGCGCAGCGGCGGCTCCTCGATCTTCAGCACGCACAGCCGGTGAAACAGGTCCTCGCGAAAGCGCCCTTCGCGCAGCGCCGTTTCCATGTCCACGTGCGTCGCGCAGATCACGCGGACATCGACCGGCATCGACACGTGCGCGCCGAGCCGCTCGATCTTACCTTCCTGCAGGAAGCGCAGCAGGCTCGCCTGGCTTTCGAGCGGCAGGTCGCCGATCTCGTCGAGAAACAGCGTGCCGCCGTTGGCGGCCTCGACGCGGCCGATCTTGCGCTGGTTCGCGCCGGTGAACGCGCCGCGTTCATAGCCGAACAGTTCCGCCTGCAGCAGCGTCGACGGGATCGCGCCGCAATTGATCGCGATGAACGGCGCCTGCGCGCGCGACGAACGCTCGTGAATCGCGACCGCCGTCAGTTCCTTGCCCGTGCCCGATTCGCCGGAGATGAACACCGGGGCGTCGGTCGCCGCGACGCGGCGAATCGTCCTGAAGAGCCCGAGCATCGCATCGCAGGTGCCGACCATCTCGCCTTCGCTGCGCCCGGCGCCGACGGGCGGCGCAACGGGATCGGTCAATGCGACCATGCCGTGCGCATGGCCGACGGTCTCGACGATCCGCCCGGTTTCGTACGGCATCGTCACGTAGTCGAAGCAATAGTCGCGGATGAGATGCCGCAGCATCGCGTCCTGCAACTGGCCGCGCCGCGTCGCCGCGATCCAGCCGATGTGCTGGATGCTCAGGCAGGCTTCGAGTTCGCGCAAATCCGACGGCTTGAAGCCCGGCGAGAAATCGAGCAGGCCGGCGGTTGCCACGCCGTGCTGCACGACGCGCCGTACGTCGCGCACGGTCTCGGCGAGATCGACGCGCCAGCCGCGTTCGTCGAAATGGCCGCGCAATGCGTCGTTCGGTTCGCGCGAATAGTAGATCACGTGCCGCTGATCGGCTCCCATATCCTCACCCCGTTCATCAACCGTCTAACGATTGCCGCACACGTCAGATCGTGTGCAAAAGGATCGAATCGGGTCAGCCAGAGGTGGCTCGATTCGCCATGCCGATGCGCGGCAACGACAAAGCCTCGCATGATGGCGCTTATCTCGCGTCCAATAATTTTTGACAAGACAGCTTGGTTATAGGCGCTGAATACGACAAACCCGTTTCAGCGCCGATGGCGATGCGGCCAAATCGCTCAGGAGGTCGATGCAGATCAATCCTCTGCACATAGTGGATGCGCACGAAGGGCTTCGTCACCAACACACGCGCCGATTTTCATCCTTCGAGCGTATCGGTTGAATCAGCAATATTCCCGAGCCCCCTCGTTTCAGGCCTGAAACATTTTCAGGCGTTTTCGGCCGCCATTCGCAATGCTCGAGCACGAATCGCAATGGCGGCAACGGTCCCGGTACGGTGGCATGTATTTCGCTGAATACGGAAACGACCGGAGACAGTCGCCATGCGAAAACTTTTTTTACTTTCCTTCGTGCCGATGACGCTCGTGCTGTCGGCCGCCGGCCCGCCTGCACCGGCCTGCGCGGACGAAGGCATGCAGCCGCAGCGCGCGATGCTGCTTGCCGACAACACGCCGGGCAGGCAACACGACAACGCGTTCGGCATCGTGACCGTGTCGGCGCCGCAACCGCTGCCGGCACGCCAGGCCTCCGTGACGCTGTGGGACGAGATTCCACCGCCGCCCCATTTGCCGCTGCCGCTGCCGGCGCCGCAA
Organism: Burkholderia sp. CpTa8-5; assembly: GCF_017815045.1. Lineage (NCBI taxonomy): Bacteria > Pseudomonadati > Pseudomonadota > Betaproteobacteria > Burkholderiales > Burkholderiaceae > Burkholderia > Burkholderia sp. CpTa8-5. Next base: position 16,766 of record NZ_JAGIQD010000039.1, on the reverse strand, counting down.
CCGGGCGATATCCGGCATGCGATGGAGGGCAACGCGCGAGCCAATACGCATCCCTGATCATTCGACGCGTCGAATCGATCAGGATTGCGTATTGAATCGACGATCCGGTCGGAAGGAATGCCATCGGGTAGAGCCGGTATCGCCGATCTCGCGGCACAAAAAGTTTTTGTGCTCCGTCCCCCGGCGGGCACTCTTTTTATTCGGACGGCCGCCGCGGCGCGGGGCATCACGCGTCGCGGCGCACGATGCAAGAAACGCGGATACCCGCGCCGGCAGGCGGAATCCGGCGCGCGCCGCCGTTCCGGTAAAATCGGCTCCATTCCGTCTTCCCTCTTCCCCGACCTTCATGACGACGTTGACCCTGATCGTCGCGCGCGCCCGCAACGGCATCATCGGCCGCGACAACCAGTTGCCCTGGAAACTTCCCGAGGATCTCGCGTTCTTCAAGCGCACGACGATGGGCGCGCCGATCGTGATGGGCCGCAAGACCCACGAATCGATCGGCCGGCCGCTGCCCGGCCGCCGCAACATCGTCGTCACGCGCGACGCCGCGCGCCGTTTCGAAGGCTGCGACACGGTCACGTCGCTCGCCGATGCACTGGCGCTCGCCGCGCACGACGGCGTGCCCGAGGCGTTCCTGATCGGCGGCGCGCAACTCTACGCGGAAGGTCTCACGCTCGCCGACAAGCTGATCGTCACCGAGATCGATGCCGATTTCGACGGCGACGCGTCGTTCCCGGCGCCCGACGCCGCGCACTGGCAGGAAGTCTCGCGCGACGCGCATCGGGCCGCCGCGCCGAACACGTTCGGCTATGCGTTCGTCGTCTACACGCGCAAGCGCGGCTGACATCTTCTTCCGCACGATGAAAAAAGCCCGACCGGCTCACATACGCCGGTCGGGCTTTTTCGTTTCCTGGCGGCCTGCGCCACGCGCGGCTTACTGCCCCGCGATCGTCATCTGCTCGATCAGCACCGAGCCGGTTTCCTTCGTCCCGCGCACGATCGAGTCCGCCCCGATCGCGACGATATGGCGGAACATCTCCTGCAGCGTGCTGGCGACGGTGATTTCCTCGACCGGATACTGGATCACGCCGTTCTCCACCCAGAAACCCGCCGCGCCGCGCGAATAGTCGCCCGTCACGTAGTTCACGCCCTGCCCCATCAGCTCGGTCAGCAGCAGGCCCGTGCCGAGCTTCTTCAGCATCGCGTCGAAGTCGTCGCCCGCCTGCGTGTTCGAGCTGCGCAGCGCGAGGTTGTGCGAGCCGCCCGCGTTGCCGGTGGTTTGCGTGCCGAGCTTGCGTGCCGAATAGGTCGACAGGAAATAGCCTTCGACGACGCCGTCCTTCACGACGCTGCGCGCACGCGTGCGCACGCCTTCCTCGTCGAACGGCGCGCTGCCCATCGCGCGCGGCACGTGCGGATCCTCGACGACCTGGACGTGCGGCGCGAACACCGGCTTGCCGAGGCTGTCGACGAGGAACGACGTCTTGCGATACAGCGCGCCGCCGCTCACCGCCTGCACGAACGCGCCAAGCAGGCCGGCCGCGAGCGGCGCCTCGAACAGCACGGGCACCTTGCGCGTGTCGAGACGGCGCGCGCCCATCCGCGCGAGCGCGCGTTCGGCCGCGTAACGGCCCACCGCTTCGGGCGCGGCGAGATCGATCGCGCTGCGCTTCGACGAATACCAGTCGTCGCGCTGCATGTGGCGGCCGCTGCCCGCGATCGGCGCGCATGCGATGTAGTGGCGCGAGTACGGATAGCCGGCGAGGAAGCCGCGCGACGTCGCGAGCACGAACTGCGAGTGCTGCGCCGACACGCTCGCGCCTTCCGAATTGCGGATCTGCGGGCTGACCGCGAACGCGGCGTCTTCCGCGCGGCGGGCGAGCTCGACGGCCTCGTCGGCGCTCAGCGCCCACGGGTGGTACAGATCGAGGTCGCGCGGATCGGTTTCGAGCAGCTCGGCTTCGGCGAGGCCGGCCGCTTCGTCCTCTGCCGTGAAGCGCGCGATGTTGTAGGCTGCGGCGACGGTATCCTTGATCGCGGCCGGCGAGAAGTCCGACGTGCTCGCGTTGCCGCGCTTCTTGCCGATGAACACGGTGACGCCGACCATCTTGTCGCGGTTGTGCTCGATCGTTTCGACTTCGCCGCGGCGCACCGACACCGACAGGCCGTCGCCCTCGGAGATTTCGGTCGCGGCGTCGGTCGCGCCGAGCGCCTTCGCATGGCGAAGGATGTCCGATGCGATTTCCTTGAGCTGGTCCTGCGTGTGCGGGAAATAGCGCGCTTGTACGTCGAGATTGGCTGCCATCGTCTTGGTATCCGGTGGCGGGCGGGCGCCCGCATGGTCAAAATGTTGCGTATCCCGCGATCATAGCAAGGTCCGGGGCCGCGCACAGACAAGCTTGGGGTGTCCGCACCGCGATACAATGCGGCCCATGACACGCAAAACCCGAATCCAGCCGATCGAGCCTGTCGCCGAAGAAGACGACAACGGCTACGATCGCCCCAGCAAATCCCAGTTGAAGCGCGAAATGCACGAGTTGCAGGTGCTCGGCCAGGCGCTCGTCGACCTGCCGAAAGACGCACTGAAGCGCATGCCGATGCCCGAAAGTCTCGCGGACGCCGTGCGCGAGGCGCGCCGGATCACCGATCACGAAGGCAAGCGCCGCCAGCTCCAGTACGTCGGCCGCGTGATGCGCTCGCTGACCGACGACGAAACGGCCGCGCTGCGCACCGCACTCGACGCGCAACGCGGCGTGAACAAGGCTGCGACGGCCCGCCTGCACTGGATCGAGCGCACGCGCGAGCAGCTGCTCGCGAGCGACGACGCGCTGACCGAATTCCTGCGCCAGCACCCCGACGCCGACATCCAGGAAGGCCGCACGCTGATCCGCAACGCACGCAAGGAAGCGCAGCAAGGCAAGGCGCCGCGCTATTTCCGCGAGCTGTTCCAGTGGATCAAGGCGGCCGGCGGCGCGTCCGACAGCGACGACGACGCGGCCGACGACGCCGGAGACGACCATGACGACGAAGCCTAACCACCCGGACGAGCTCGTGGTCGGCCTCGTGTCGATCAGCGACCGCGCGAGTACGGGGGTCTACGAAGACAAGGGTATTCCGGCGCTGCAGGAATGGCTCGCCGGCACGCTGGTTTCGCCGTGGCGCGCCGAAACGCGCCTGATCCAGGACGACGCGCCGACGATCTCGGCCACGCTGACCGAACTCGTCGACGTCGCCGGCTGCGACCTCGTGCTGACGACGGGCGGCACGGGCCCCGCGCGTCGCGACGTGACGCCGGAAGCCACGCTGGCCGTGGCGACGAAGGAAATGCCGGGATTCGGCGAACAGATGCGGCAGATCAGCCTGAATTTCGTGCCGACCGCGATCCTGTCGCGGCAGGTCGCGGTGATCCGCGAAACGGCCGACCATGCGGCGCTGATCATCAACCTGCCCGGCCAGCCGAAGTCGATCCGCGAAACGCTGGAAGGGCTGCGCGACGCCGACGGCAAGTCGACCGTGCCCGGCATCTTCGCCGCGGTGCCCTACTGCATCGACCTGATCGGCGGCCCGTATATCGAGACCGACGCCGCGGTGGTCGCGGCGTTCCGCCCGAAAAGCGCGCGGCGCTGAGCGTTTGCCGCGCGCCGCACGTGTGCCGGCCCGCTCAGGCGGCCGGCACGGAATCGCCTGCCGGCGCCGATGCGGCCGGAATCAGGAAATGCTCGCGGTAGTACTTCAGCTCGTCGATCGACTCGTGGATGTCGGCGAGCGCGGTGTGCATCGCCCGCTTCTGGAAACCTTTGTAGATGGCCGGCTGCCAGCGGCGGCACAGCTCCTTGAGCGTGCTGACGTCGAGGTTGCGGTAGTGGAAGAACCGCTCGAATTCCGGCATCCAGCGCGCCATGAAGCGGCGGTCCTGGCAAATCGAGTTGCCGCACATCGGCGACTTGCCCGGGGACACGTACTGCGCGAGGAACGCCTGCAGTTGCGCGGCGGCTTCCGCCTCGGTCACGGTCGACGCGCGCACGCGGTCGATCAGCCCCGAGCGGCCGTGCGTCGACTTGTTCCAGTCGTCCATCTTCGCGAGCGTCTCGTCGCTCTGGTGAATCGCGAACACCGGGCCCTCGACGGCGACGTCGAGCGTGGAATTGGTCACGACGACCGCGATCTCGATGATGCGGTCGTTATCCGGGTCGAGGCCCGTCATCTCCATGTCGAGCCAGACGAGGTTCAACTCGTTGCGCACGAGCGCGGGCTGGCTGGCGGAAGCGGCGGTATCGGTCATGATTCATCCTGGAAAATAGCGAACCGGGCGCGCCGACGCGGCGCCGCCCGGGCGGTCGGCATCGCATCAGCGGGGCCGGTCCGCAAGAACATATAATTCTCGCATAGAACCCTTTGGCGCCTTCGATGTCACCCCTTTCGTTCACCCTGCTGTTCGCGACCGCCGTACTCGCGATGGTCGTCACCAAGCTGTGGCTCGCGTCGCGGCAGATCCGCTTCGTCGCCGCGCACCGCAACGGCGTGCCCGCGCAGTTCAGCGCCACCATCCCGCTGACCGCCCACCAGCGCGCGGCCGATTACACCGTCGAGCGCACCCGGCTGACGATGCTCGAGATCGTCGTCAGCGCGGCCGTGCTGGTCGGCCTCACGCTGCTCGGCGGCGTCGGCGCGCTCGACACGCTGCTGACCGGCTGGCTCGGCCGCGGCTACGGGCAGCAGGTCGCGCTGGTCGCCGCGGTGCTCGCGATCACGGGCGTGATCGACGTGCCGTTCGAGTATTACCGCCAGTTCGGGATCGAGCAGCGCTTCGGCTTCAACCGGATGACGAAGCGGCTGTTCTTCACCGACATGCTGAAAAACACGTTGCTCGGCGCCGTGCTCGGCCTGCCGCTGCTGTTCGTCGTGCTGTGGCTGATGAACCAGGCCGGCAACCTGTGGTGGCTGTGGACCTGGGTCGTCTGGGTCGCGTTCCAGATGCTCGTGCTGCTGATCTACCCGACCTTCATCGCGCCGCTGTTCAACAAGTTCGAGCCGCTGAAGGACGACGCGCTGCGCGCGCGCATCGAGTCGCTGATGAAGCGCTGCGGCTTCGCGGCCAAGGGGCTGTTCGTGATGGACGGCAGCCGCCGCTCCGCGCACGGCAACGCGTACTTCACGGGCTTCGGCGCATCGAAGCGGATCGTGTTCTTCGACACGCTGCTCGCGCGCCTGTCCGGCCAGGAGATCGAAGCCGTGCTCGCGCACGAGCTCGGCCACTTCAAGCGCCGCCACGTGATGAAGCGGATGCTCGTGTCGTTCGTGCTGAGCCTCGTGCTGCTCGCGCTGCTCGGCTGGCTCGCGCAACGCACGTGGTTCTACACGGGGCTCGGCGTCACGCCGTCGCTCGACACCAGCAACGCGGGCGCCGCGCTCATCCTGTTCTTCCTCGCGATTCCGGTGTTCCTGTTCTTCGCGACGCCGTTCAGCAGCCTCACGTCGCGCAAGCACGAATTCGAGGCCGACGCGTTCGCGGCCAGCCAGACCGACGCGCAGGATCTCGTCAGCGCGCTCGTGAAGCTCTATGAGGACAACGCGTCGACGCTGACGCCCGACCCCGTCTACACGGCCTTCTACTACTCGCATCCGCCCGCGTCGCAGCGGATCGACCGCCTGCTGCAGCACGCATGAGCCGGCCGACCTCCCGCCAGCCGGCCCCGCGCACATCCGGCGCGCAGCGGGCCGAAGGCCGCGTGATCGCGGCGCACGGCCGCCACTACATCGTCGCGCCCGATGACGGCGGCCCGATGCTGCAATGCTTCCCACGCGGCAAGAAGAGCGACATCGCGGTCGGCGACCGCGTCGCGTACGAGCTCGCATCGGCCGACCAGGGCGTGATCGTGGAGATCGGCGAACGGCGCAACCTGCTGTACCGCTCCGACCAGTTCAAGTCGAAGCTGTTCGCGGCGAACCTCGACCAGTTGCTGATCGTGCTCGCGACCGAGCCCTATTTCAGCGAGGATCTGCTCGGCCGCGCGCTGATCGCGGCCGAGGCGAACGAGCTGAAGCCGCTCGTCGTGCTGAACAAGATCGACGTCCAAGCCGCGCTGCCGGTGGCGCGCGAGCGTCTCGCGCCGTACCGCGCGCTCGGCTACGACGTGCTCGAGCTGTCGGTGAAAGGCGCGCCGGACGACGCGCGCGCGCAGTTGATGCCGCATCTCGCCGGGCATTCGACGATCCTGCTCGGCCAGTCCGGGATGGGCAAGTCGACGCTCGTGAACCTGCTCGTGCCCGATGCCGAAGCCGCGACCCGCGAGATTTCGGCCGCGCTCAACAGCGGCCGTCACACGACCACGTTCACACGCCTGTACCCGCTGGAAGGCGGCGGTGCGCTGATCGATTCGCCGGGATTCCAGGAATTCGGCCTCTACCACCTGACCGAAGGCCGCCTCGAGCGCGCGTTTCCGGAATTCCGTCCGCTGCTCGCGGACTGCCGTTTCTATAATTGTCATCATCTGCACGAGCCCGGCTGCGCGATCCTCGACGCCGTCGCCGACGGCCGCATCGCGCCGTCCCGGCACGCGCTGTACGCGCAGCTCGTGCATGAGGCGAGCCAGATCGTCCGCTGACCGCTCGACGTGTGCGACGGCCGGCCGGCGCCAGCCGGGCCGGCCTTCATCGACAGGAGCCGCGATGCGTTTCAAGGCACCCGACCTCGCGACCGCACAGCATTGGGCCAACGTGCTCCAGGTGGCCGGCATCGGTTGTGAGCTGCACAACTGCTATGCGACCGGCGCGCTCGGCGGCCTGCCCGTCGATGCGTGCACGCCCGAACTGTGGCTCGACGACGAACGCGACGACGCGCTCGCCCGTCGGCTCCTCGATGCCGCGTCGCACGGCCCGTCGGCCGGCGCGGCACCCTGGCGCTGCCGGCAGTGCGGCGAAGCGCTGGAAGCGCAATTCACCGCGTGCTGGCAATGCGGCGCCGTGCGCGACCCGCTCGACGACTGAACGCACTGCCCCGACGCACAGCGAAAAGGCCGGCATCGAGCCGGCCTTCTCATTTTGGCGAGCGCTGGGCTAGCGCATCACTCACGATACCCACACGGCCAGCGTCAGCATCAACAGCAGGATCATCCACAGGATCACCGCGCGCCACACGAGGCCAACCGCCGACTGCAGCGTGCGCGGCGTGCAATCGTCACCGACCGTCAACGGACCGCTGTCGCCGACCGCCAGCGCATCGAGGCTCGACGGTTCCGCGAGCGGCCCCGCGAGACGCGCGCCGAGCGCGCCGCTGCCCGCGGCCAGCAATACGCCGTCGTTCGGGTCGGGCCACTGGCGCGTATGGTTGCGCCACGCATAGATCGCATCCTCGAAGTTACCGACGATCGCGAAGCCGAGCGCCGTCAGGCGCGACGGAATCCAGTCGATCACGAAGAATGCGCGCTGCGCGAACGTCGAGAACGCGGCCGTGCGGTCGTCGCCCGGCGTCGACCAGCTGCGCGCGAGGTATTCGGAAATCCGGTACAGCACGGCGCCGGCCGGGCCGATCGGCAGCACGTACCAGAAGAACACGCCGAACACGTGCCGATGCGACGCGACGACCGCGTGGATCAGCGTATGGCGGACGATTTCGCCGACCGGCATGTCGACCGTGTCGATGCCCGTCCACTCGTGCAGGATTTCGCGCGCACGCGGCACGTCGTCGTTGTTGAGCGCGAGATGGATATCGGTGAAGTAGTGGCTGAACTGGCGGAAGCCGAGCGTGAAATACACGACGGCGACGTTCCACAGGAACGCGAGCACGAAGCTCACCTTGTACAGCAGGAAATAGATCAGCGCGACGATCAGCACCCACGGCAGCACGACCGCGAGCCAGGCGAGGAGCCCATGCTTCTGCTTGCCGGCGTCGAGGCCATGCGCGACGGTTTCCGCATGAAACTGGAACAGTGCGAACACCGGATTGCTCGGCGACAACGCGCGGACCTGTTCGATGATGAGAGCGAGGAGAACCGAAAAGAAAGTCATGCGTGGCGCCGTCTTCGGAGTTATGTCATTTTTTGCATAACGATAGCACAGCGTCAGCCGCGCATGGCTGCCGGCGCGGTCGCCGGGCAGCCGCTCGCGCGCGCCGGCCGGCGCGCCCGCCTAACCGGCCGCCAAGAAGCGATACAGATTGCGAAACATGGCGGCAGTTGCGCCCCAGATGAAGTAATGCCCGTCCGGTTCGTCGTTCGGGTAAGGCATGGCAAAAAAACGACGCTCGCCGCCTTCCCACCGGAACACGCGGATCTGATGGTTCGCGGGATTCATCACGAACGCGAGCGGCACTTCGAAAATCTCGGCGACTTCGAACGTGTCGGCCTGCACGGTGAACGGCGGATGCACGAGGCCGACGACCGGCGTCACGCAGAAACCCGTGCCGGTCAGGTAGTCGGGCAGCGCGCCGAGAATCTCGACGCGTTCGGCGGCCAGCCCGATCTCTTCTTTCGCCTCGCGCAACGCGGTGGCGGTCGCGTCGTGGTCGAACGGCTCGCGACGGCCGCCGGGAAAGCTGATCTGTCCGGCGTGGTCGTTCAGGTGATCGGCGCGTTGCGTCAGCAGCACGGTGAGGCCCGACTCGCGGACGATGAGCGGCACGAGGACGGCCGCGCTACGCGGATCGACGCCTTCCTGCAGCCGCGCTTCGCCGGGTTCGACGCTCCACTCGAGCGTGCGCGCGAAGCGTTCTCGCAGGCCGGACGGCGTCATTAGCCTGGAATCGATGACGGGCAGGCCGGCGCCGGTGCCTTCGACCGGCAATACTTCGGGATCGATGATGGGGCGGCGATTCAATGGGGCTCTCGGGTTCGTGTCGTATCGAGCATATTGTCGCGCCAGAATGAAAAAAGCACCCGGTTGGGTGCTTTTTCCTTACAGCTCTTACTCTTGGGCAGCTGCTGCGGCGCGATCCTTCGACACCAGCTTTTCCTTGATACGAGCCGACTTGCCCGAACGCTCGCGCAGGTAGTACAGCTTCGCACGACGCACATCACCGCGACGCTTCACGACGATGCTTGCCAGCAGCGGCGAGTACGTCTGGAACGTACGCTCGACGCCTTCGCCCGACGAGATCTTGCGGACGATGAAGTTCGAGTTCAGACCACGATTGCGAATCGCGATCACGACGCCTTCGTAAGCCTGAACGCGCTTGCGGTTACCTTCAACCACGTTCACGTTCACGATCACCGTGTCGCCCGGGGCGAAATCGGGGATGGTCTTGCCGGCGAGCGCGCGCTCGATCTCTTCCTGCTCAAGTTTTGCGATCAGATTCATTACTGACTCCTTATGCCATCGTGTCGGCGTTCACACCCGCCTGCTTCCAGGCCTGGCCCCGATAGAGGATGGATTCACATCAGGCGCCGCACACGCATGTACGGCACCGCCAATTCCCGCTCGCGCAGCCGCCTCAGGAGGCGTCCTTCGCTTCGCGTGCGAGGTTCGCGAGCCACGCCTCGTCGGCCCGGCTCAGCAACTTCTCGCGGCGCGCCCGGACGATCAGGTCCGGCCGCTTCCGCAACGTATTCCTCAATGCTTCCTGGCGCCGCCACTTCTCGATCTCGGCATGATGCCCGCCGAGCAGCACGTCCGGCACGCGCACGCCGTCGTATTCCTCGGGGCGCGTGTAGTGCGGACAATCGAGCAGGCCGTCCGCGAAGCTGTCCTGCACGGCCGACAGCGAATCGTTCAGCACGCCGGGCAGCAACCGCACGACCGCATCCATCATCGCCATCGCCGGCAATTCGCCGCCCGACAGCACGAAATCGCCGAGGCTGATTTCCTCGTCGACGCAACGGTCGAGCAGGCGCTGGTCGATCGCCTCATAGCGACCGCACAGCACGACGACGCCGGGTTCCTGCGCCATCCGCACCGCCCGATCGTGCGTGAGCGGCGCGCCTTGCGGCGACATCATCACGACGCGCGTGCTCGCGATGCCCTGCTCCGCCTGCGCCGCTTTCGCGGCGTCGATCGCGGCTTCGAGCGGCCTGGCCAGCATCACCATGCCCGGACCGCCGCCGTACGGACGATCGTCGACCGTGCGGTAGTTGTCCGTCGTGAAGTCACGCGGGTTCCAGGTGCGCAGCCCGAAGCGCCCCTGCTTCACGGCCCGGCTGGTGATTCCCCAGTCGGTCAGTGCACGGAACATCTCGGGAAAGAGCGTGACGACGTCGAACTGCACCGCGCTCTCGGTAACCTGGTTCATTTCAGTAATCGGCTTCCCAGTCGACGACGATGCGACGCGCCGCCTGATCCACCGTTTTGACGTAGACGCCGACGAACGGAATCAATCGCTCGTCGGTGGTCGGCTGACCGTCTTTACCGGTTGCCGGATACTCGACACGCATGATCGAATGCACGCCGTTGTCGATCATCCCGCTCACCTTCCCGAGCGCCACCGATTGCTCGTTGACGACCTCGAGACCGATCAGGTCGACCCAATAGAATTCGTCCGCGGCCAGTGCCGGGAAATCTTCCCGTCGCACGAACACGCGAAAGCCGCGCATGGACAGCGCGGCATCGCGGTCGCTGACGCCCGCGGGTTGCGCAACGACAGTATCGCTGTGCGTCTTCGACTGCATGATGCGGACGGAAAGCCGCTCCGCACCGCGTTCCAGCCACCAGCGACGCGCGTTGAGCAGCGCGTCGCCGCCGCGACCGGCATCGGCATGCGTCGCCACCTTGACCCAGCCCTTCAGGCCGTAGGCGTCGACCACCGCCCCGACCTCGACGGCATCGTCGGGCCAGGCTTGCGTCGCGTCGGGACTGCCTGGTTCGGCAGCCTGACCGGCGTTCGCGACCGCGTCGCGCTCGACCGGCTTGCGGACGAATGCGCCGAATGACGCACGCCCGCGCCTTGCATTACCGGAATCGTGACCCGCCATCAATGCACCTCACAGCCGGCACGACCGGCACACCGTGCCATTAGGCAGCCGGTTGCGCCTTTTGCGCTTCCTTCACCAGACGCTGGACGGTCGGCGACAGTTGCGCGCCAACGCCTTGCCAGTACGTCAGGCGATCCTGAGCGATACGCAGCGATTCGCCCTTCGTGGCGACCGGGTTGTAGAAGCCGACGCGTTCGATGAAGCGGCCGTCACGACGGTTGCGCGAATCGGTAGCAACGATGTTGTAGAACGGGCGCTTCTTCGAGCCGCCACGAGCCAGACGGATGATAACCATATGATGTCCTTCGGGAAAACCGGGTTCGAAACTACTGAAACACGCGATTATAGCCGGAAACCAGAGGTACAACAAACACTTACGCGTAAAAATCCGCGGACGGCCCGTCCGCCGGGCATACAATCGTCGTGTCCAGGATGCTACCGACCGTCATGCCGCCTCTTCGCGCCGCCCCGATGCGCCGCGTGCAGCACCTGTTCGCGGCGCTGCTTGTCGGCCTCGCCTGCCTCGCGTCGGCCCCGGCATTTGCCGCGCCGCTGCCGGTGAACGAACTCGTCGTGCCGCCCGGCTTCCATGTGGACGTGCTGACCGACGCCGTCCCGGCCGCACGGGAAATGGCGTGGTCGCCGCGCGGCATCCTGTATGTCGGCACGCGGGACGGCCGCGTCCACGCACTGGTGATGCACGAGGGCCGGATCAGCGCACGCTACGTGATCGCGTCCGGGCTCGACATGCCCGTCGGGGTGGCCTACCTCGACGGCGCCCTTTATATATCCGCCGTGTCGCGCATCCTGCGCGTCGATCATATCGACGAGCGGCTCGCGAAACCGCCCGCGCCCGTCGTCGTGACCGACGCACTGCCGACCGATCACCATCACGGCTGGAAATTCATCGCGTTCGGCCCCGACGGCAAGCTGTACGTGCCGATCGGCGCACCGTGCAACGTCTGCCTCGCCGATCGCAGCCGCTACGCGATCATCGCGCGGATGAACGCCGACGGCAGCGGGCGTGAAGTGGTCGCGCGCGGCATACGCAACACGGTCGGCTTTGCATGGCACCCGGATTCGGGCGAGCTCTGGTTCACCGACAACGGGCGCGACCTGATGGGCGACGACGTACCGGACGACAAGCTGAACCGCGCGCCGCGCGCCGGCCTCGACTTCGGTTTTCCATACTGCCACGGCGGCGATACGCCCGACCCCCAATTCGGCAGCGCCGACGCGTGCCGACGTTATGTGCCGCCGGTCCTGAAACTCGGTGCGCACGTCGCGGCGCTCGGGATGCGCTTCTACACCGGGCCGATGTTTCCGGCGTCGTATCGCAATAACGTCTTCATTGCCGAACACGGCTCGTGGAACCGCCGCACGAAGGTCGGCTACCGCGTGATGCGCGTGGTCGTCTCGGCGGACGGCAGCCATGCTCGTCAAACGCCGTTCGTCACGGGCTGGCTGCGGCCCGACGGCACGGCATGGGGACGCCCGGCCGATGTATTGCCGCTGCCGGACGGTTCGCTGCTCGTCAGCGACGATTACGCGGGCGCGATCTACCGCGTGACGTATGCGGCACCCTGACGCACGCGAGGGGTGACCGGCCCCGACCGGGCATCGTAGAATGCGTGCCGGGCCGCGCGCCCGCGCCGGCCTGCCGGCCCCGCCCATGCCAACGACACTACGCCGCCATCCATGTCCAGCAGCACCGCATCGCCCCGCCGCTTCCGCTCCAAGACGCTCACCGCCGCCCTCGCGTTCCTGCTCGGGTCGATCGGCGCGCATCGCTTCTATCTGTACGGCTTTCGCGACGTATACGGTTGGGCCCATCTGCTCGCGACGATCATCGGCATCCCGGGCGTCCTGCTGCTTGCCGCCACCCAGCGCAGCGCCGGCCTCGGCTGGTGGCTCGCGGTGCCCGGTGCAATCTCGCTGCTGGCGGCGTTCCTCGCCGCACTCGTCTACGGGCTGCGCCCCGATGAAAAATGGGATGCGCAATTCAACGCCGACACCGGCAAGCAGAGCCAGTCGGGCTGGACCGTGATCTTCGTCGTGATCTTCTCGCTGCTGATCGGCGCGTTCCTGTTGATGACCGCACTCGCGCTGTCGTTCCAGACGTACTTCGAATCGCAGGTTGAAGCGGCCAAGCAGATTTCGCAGTAAGCACGACCAATACGGTCGATACGGCCCACCGGCGACTGCGTTGCTCGCCGGTCAGAACAGGTTCAACTGCATGTCGTCGCGCGATTTCGCGCCAGCTGCACGAACCGCGACGCGCGGCGCCGGCGCCCCGGCGGCAGGCGCACCGCGGAACCGCGACAGATCGAGGATGCCGTTCGTGCGTTCGTTCAACCCGAGCCGCTTGACGGCCTGACGGAAGCGCTGCCGCAGCAGGTCGGCCCAGATCCCCTCGCCCTTCATCCGTTTCGAGAAATCCGAGTCGTAATCCTTGCCGCCGCGCATGTCGCGCACGCGATTCATCACGCGCTCCGCGCGATCGGGAAAATGCGCGGCAAGCCACTGCTTGAACAGCGGCGCGACCTCCCACGGCAACCTCAGGACGATGTAGCTCGCATGCGTCGCACCGGCTTCCGCGCAGGCCTCCAGCACGTGCTCCATGTCGGGCTCGGTCACGAACGGAATCACCGGTGCAATGCTCACGCCGACCGGCACGCCCGCATCGCGCAGCGCACGGATCGTGCGCAACCGCCGCGCCGGCGTGGCCGCGCGCGGCTCGAGCGTGCGCGCCAGTTCGGCATCGAGCGTCGTGATCGTGACCGCCGCCATCACCTGCCCGCGTTCGGCCATCGGCGCGAGCAGGTCGAGATCGCGCTCGATCAGCGACGACTTCGTGATCGCCGCGAACGGCAGCCCGCGGTCGTGCATCACCTGGATCACGCTACGCGTGATGCGCAGGTCGCGCTCGACCGGCTGGTACGCGTCGGTGTTGACGCCGAGCGCGATCGGCTCCGGCACGTAGCGCTTGCGCGAAATCTCGCGCTCGAGCAGTTCGGCTGCATTGACCTTCGCGTAGATGCGGCTTTCGAAATCGAGCCCCGGCGACAGCCCGAGGTAGCTGTGCGTCGGCCGCGCGAAGCAATAGATACAGCCGTGCTCGCAGCCGCGATACGGATTGAGCGACACGCTGAACGGAATATCGGGCGACTGGTTGCGCGTCAGGATGCTCTTCGCCCGCTCCTCGAAGACCTGCGTGCGCAGCGGCGCGGGGAAATCGGCATCGTCGGACGCGTGCGTCCAGCCGTCGTCCACCGCTTCGCGCTGCGCGATTTCATACCGCCCCTGCAGGTTGTCGACCGCGCCGCGCCCCTTGCGGGGCACGGGCGGCGCTACCGGAAATTCGTTGTCGGACCGATCGTCCATGTGCCCACCCATTCGCCTGCGCCCAATACTGTACGTTTATACAGTATTGGGCGCAGCATGCCAAGAGCGGGATAAAGGGCCGGACGACGAACCGCCGGCGCGTCACTCGCCGACGGCGATCGTCAGCGTTTCCTTGATTTCCTCCATCACGACATAGCTCTTCGACTGCACGGCGCCGGGCAACTGCAGCAGGATGTCGCCGAGCAGTTTCCGGTAGTCGGCCATCTCGCCGATCCGCGCCTTGATCAGGTAGTCGAAATCGCCGGAGACGAGATGGCATTCGAGCACCTCGTCGATCTTCATCACTTCCCGGCGGAATTGCTCGAACATGTTGCCGCCCTTGTGGCCGAGCGTGATCTCGACGAATACCAGCAGCGCGGCATCCAGCTGATGCGGGTCGACCCGCGCGTGATAGCCGGTGATCACGCCGTCGCGCTCCATGCGCCGCACGCGCTCGATGCACGGCGTGACGGTCAATCCGACCTGTTCCGCGAGGTCTTTCATCGCCATCCGGCCGTCGTCCTGGAGCAGTTTCAGGATGCGTCGGTCGAGCTTGTCGAGCGAGCGTACGGGCTGACGTTGCGTTCTCATTTGTTTATGCTGAAAACCAGAAAAATACAATAACAAAAACTGCAGATTCGACAATACCATAGCGCAAAAAACTAGATCAGCTAGAGGTTACACGGAGCCGCAGGTGCGCCCGGCCTCGACCTGGTTCTTTCCATCTGGAGCAGCTATGCGAGTCGTCATTCTGGGCAGCGGTGTCGTGGGCGTGGCAAGCGCGTATTACCTTGCGCGCGCCGGTCATGAGGTCACGGTGATCGACCGGGAAGCGGGGCCGGCGCTGGAAACGAGCTTCGCGAACGCAGGCCAGATCTCGCCCGGCTATGCGGCGCCGTGGGCCGCGCCCGGCGTCCCGCTGAAGGCCGTCAAATGGATGTTCGAAAAACATGCGCCGCTCGCGATCCGCCTCGACGGCACGCGCTTCCAGCTCCAGTGGATGGTTCAGATGCTGCGCAACTGCACGGCCGAGCGCTATGCAGTCAACAAGGGCCGCATGGTCCGTCTCGCCGAATACAGCCGCGACTGCCTGCAGGCGCTGCGCGCCGATACCGGCATCGAATACGAAGGCCGCACGGGTGGCACGCTGCAACTGTTCCGCACGCAGCAGCAACTCGACGGCGCGGCGAAGGACATCGCCGTGCTGCAGGAAGCGAACGTGCCGTTCGAACTGCTGTCGCCGGCCGAACTGAAGCATGCCGAACCGGCGCTCGCCGCCGTCTCGCACAAGCTGACGGGCGGCCTGCGCCTGCCGGGCGACGAAACCGGCGATTGCCAGCTGTTCACGACGCGCCTCGCCGCGCTCGCCGAATCGCTCGGCGTCAAGTTCCGCTACAACACGCCGATCGATGCGCTCGCGATCGCGGGCGGCAAGATCGCCGGCGTGCAGTGCGGCAGCGAGACGGTGCGTGCCGACGCGTACGTCGTCGCGCTCGGCTCGTACTCGACCCGCTTCATCTCCCACCTGATGAAGATTCCCGTCTATCCGCTCAAGGGCTATTCGATCACCGCGCCGATCGTCAACGAAGCCGCGGCGCCGGTGTCGACCGTGCTCGACGAGACCTACAAGATCGCGATCACGCGCTTCGACCAGCGCATCCGCGTCGGCGGCATGGCGGAAATCGTCGGCTTCGACAAGACGCTGCGCGCGGCGCGCCGCGAAACGCTCGAGATGTGCGTGAACGACCTGTTCCCGGGCGGCGGCGACACGTCGAAGGCCACGTTCTGGACGGGCCTGCGCCCGATGACGCCGGACGGCACGCCGATCGTCGGCCGCACGCCGGTGTCGAACCTGTTCCTGAACACCGGCCACGGCACGCTCGGCTGGACGATGTCGTGCGGCTCGGGCCAACTGCTCGCGGACCTGATCTCGGGCAAGATGCCTGCGATCCAGGCCGACGACCTGTCGGTGCATCGTTACCTGAAGGACGTGCCCGGCCAGACGCGCCCGGCCTACGCGTAAACCGGAACGGCCCGCTGCGATGCGGGCCGATTGCATCAACGAGAAAGGCGCCCGAGGGCGCTTTTCTCGTTTTGGCGACTGCGACTCGACTGCGAGTGGCCACTCGGCACGACGCTTCAGTCGACGCGCGCATGCACGCGTCGTCCGTTGAACGAATCGGCGTTACCCGCCGTGCCTGCGCGACGATATGTTCGGCGCGGCACGGTACGAGCGCGAATCGTCCGGACGAGCGATATCCGCTCCTCATTCAACGACCACACAACGAAAAAAGGGGCGCTCGTCGCGCCCCTCTTCTCGTGTGCTTACCGCTGAAGCGTCACGCCGCGTCAGCCGAGCTCGCTCACGAGCTCCGGCACGAGCGAGAACAGATCGCCGACAAGGCCGTAGTCGGCCACGCTGAAGATCGGTGCTTCGGGATCCTTGTTGATCGCGACGATCACCTTCGAATCCTTCAT
>NZ_JAGIQD010000038.1:0-44978 GCF_017815045.1 Burkholderia sp. CpTa8-5 | reverse complement strand
GTGGTGTCGTGCATGATCGTGATATCAACGCTGCGCTGAACATTCTCCGATGCGGACGTGCATCGCCAGGTGTGGGAGTCCTTCGCTTTTAGGCGGACGAGGACGTCAAGAAGCAGTACACGAGCACCGCGCCGATCGCGAGCGACGCAAGCATCTGCCACCCCGACAGGCCGAGCGCGAACAGCCCGATCGCGAACGAGTAGTTCGCGATGTTGTGCACGTCGTTGGTCCATAGCGCGAAGATGCTGTAGCGGCCCCACGTGCGGCCTTCGGCCTGGGTCGGCGCGAGGTCGGCGTTGTGCAGCCGCGGGCTCGGCGCGGGATCGCGCGCGGCCGTGTCGGTTCGATGCGATGCGTCGTCCGCGCCGGGCCCGATGCCCGCGCGGTGGATGGCTTCCAGTTGCACGCCGTTGTCTCCTTCCATGTGCGGGGCGCGACACCGGCCGCATGTCGTACGCAGCGCGGGCCGGGCCCCGGTGGACGTTATGTCTCGGATTTGTTCGCGAGTATGGGCGGCGGCTACCGCGATGGGAAATTAAATATTCGGCTGGGCGTCATTTGAAAAATGAATGCAATGGCGCACGGCCGCGGAGACGGGCGACGGCACGCATATTGCGAGTCAACGGGTTCCATCCACATCGACATCAGCGGAGGTGTCATGCAGCGATATTCCATTCGTCACGTATCGCGAGCCGTCTTCGCCGGCATCCTGATCGCGGGCCTGGCGGCAGGCGCGGGTTGCCAGAAGAAGGGCGACAACGGCGCAGCCAGTTCGGATTCGAGCGCAGCGAGCGGCATGTCGGCCGCGCCTTCCACCGCACCGTCGGGCATGCCGAGCAGCGGCGCGGCCGGCACGACCCTGCCGGGCGCGGCTTCCGCCCCGGCCGGCGCGAGCGGCGGCGGTTGACCGGCATTCGGGGGATCGGGCGGGCGGCGCGCCAGCGTGCCGCCGGTTCGCCCACCGAGCGCCGTGTCCGTCGGCGCGTGCGCCGAACGGCGTACGTGCGGAGCGGTGCGCATGAAAGATTTGCAAGGACCGTTGTAGCGAATTCCGGCGCGGCGACGACGGCGTGACGCCGACGTCCGCCGGCCGGGCAAGGAGGTGCGATGCAGAACGCGGAATCGAACCCTACCCCGGAAAAGCAGCGGGAACAGATTGCGAAGAGCCCGGTGAAGACGCCGGCGGCCGGCGACATGCCGGACGCGGCGACCCAGGCCGCCCAGACGGCGCAGCGTCCGCTGACGCCGGAGGCCGTTGCCGGGAAAATGCCGACCGGCCTGCCGGAGATCGACGTCGACGCGCACGCGGTCGACAGCGGCGATCCGGTGCGCCGGGCCGCCGGCCGGATCGTCACGCTCGACAACGCGAACATGGCGATGACCGACAACACGGTCGACGTCGACGGCAAAGGCATGGAGGCGCGCACCGGCGCGTCGGAACTGCAGGACAACGTGATCTATTCGAACGCGTCGCTCGACGAAGCGGTCGATACGCCCGACGAAGGGCTCGGCGGAATCGAGAGCCGGCCGTCCGGCAACATGCCGCAGATCGCGACGCGCCCGGGCTGGCGCGTGCGCCATGTCGGCGACGTCGATGTCGAGCACGGCGACGGGACGCGCGCCGAGCACGTGATCTGCCTCGAACGGACCGACGACCGATAGCGGGCAGCGATATCGACGCTCGATACCGGTATGCGACACACGGCGGCCGATGCAATCGCACCGGCCGCCGTGTGTCGTTTTCGGCCCGTTGCCGCGTGAGTGGCTGCGTTATTGCGGCCCCAGTTCCTGCGCGGACGTATCGGCGTCGTTGCCCTGCGCGACGAGCACGTGAATGTCGTTAGGCGTCACGTCGCCGATGCCGCCGGACGGAATCGTCAGGAGCAGCCAGTCCGCGTTGTTGGCGATGCTGACCGGCGCGGTCTTGAGGATCGGCGACTTGCTGCCGGCCGTCGTGACGATCACCTGGTAGGTGCCGCCGTTCAGGTAGACCGAATCCTGCGTCGAGGCCGGCACGGCATTCTGGTAGGCCGCGCCTGCCAGCGTCGGGCTCTGCGTCGTGATGTCGGTGCCGGGCGGCACGACGTACACGTCCACGTTCTGCGCGTTCGGCGATGCGTTGAAGCCGCGCACGCGCGCCTTGTCCGACAGCAGGCCCTTCGCGTATGGATCGTCGATGACGGAGATCAGCGACGTCGTGCTCGGCAACGCGATCGTCGTGTAGTGGTGCCCGTTCGCGGCGCTGAACGATTGGGATGCGACGGTCGCGGTCGTGCCCGACACGTCGTAGCTCGCGGTCTGCGTGCCCGAGTCGATGTCGTGATAGCGCGTCACGCCCTTGTATGCGACGCCCGACTGGTCGACCTTCGCGTTCAGGTAGTAGTCGAGGTTCGGGCCGGCCGGCACCGCGTTGATGAAGCGCGCCTGCGGCTTCGAGATGCCGAGTACGGTCCCGGCGTCGTCGCCGCCGCCGCACGCTGTGAGCACGGAAATGACCGAGCACAGGGCCACTATCGTTCGTATTGATTTCATGTCGTCCTCTCGTTCAGGAAACCTGCCTTGCGATGCGGGACCGCCGCGCAAAGGATCGCGCGGGGCGCAGCGCCGGTTGGAAGGAAGATGGCTGTCCGCCGGATGGCGGGCGCGGAGATGATGCAAGCGATGTGCCTGTGCGGAGAAAAAGCCGGCGAACGACGGCGGGGTGCCCGACGCGGGGCGTGGGGGGAGCGGGCTGCGCGATCGACGCGGTTGTAAAAAGCACATCCGCGCGCCACGCGCCGGGGTCAGCCGGCGTGCCGAACGCTCGCGGGAGCGTGCGCGAGAATCCGGCAGGCGGGCGTGCGTCGACCGTCGCGCCGGACGAAATGACCTGTCGGAAGAAAATGATGGCCGGCGACGGCTGTAAATCTTGCCAGGTTCGACCATCGTTTAACCATTCGAAACAATGTGTTCACCGAAAGGGGCATGATCTCCGGCGATCGAGCAGGCATACTGTCGCCTATGTTGCTTAATGCACGCCGACCGGCGTGCGCTTGCCCTCCATGTCCATTCCAGTCTCTTTTCGAACCCTGCGATGGTTGACCATTGCGGCGACTGCATGCTTGCTCGCCGCGTGCTCGACTGCTTCCGACGTGACCGCGACGTCGAACCCGAACGTATTCACCGTGACGACGCGCACGGTCGGCGTGTCGACGACGTGGGCCGACGCCCATCAGAAGGCCGTCAGCGAAGCCACCAACTACTGCTCGCAGCGCGGGATGCGCGCGAGCATGAAGCAGGAATCGCTGACCGCCGGCCGCCGTGTCGACGCGCGCTCGGAACTCGCGTTCGAGTGCCATCCGACCTTCGAGACGGCGTCGAACCCGCGCGGTTGATCGATCGGCGGCATGATCGCGCCGCCCGCGTTTTCCTTCCCCCGCATGCAAACCGACCCGCGATGCCCTACGGGCACATCGCGGGTCGGCGCACGTCCGGCGTCGGCCGGGCGGGTCAGGCCGGCTGCGCCTCGTACAGCTTCACGCACGCGGAGAAGTCGAGCGTGCCGAGCCCCTGCTGGCTCATCGACTGATACAGCTGCTGCGCGAGCGCGCCCATCCAGACCGGCTGATGGGCGCCGCGCGCGGCTTCGGTCGCGAGCCCGAGATCCTTCAGCATCAGGTTCGCCGCGAAGCCGCCCGCATAGCCGCGCGCGGCCGGCGCCGTGTCGCTCACGCCCGGATACGGGTTGTACGCGTCCGAACTCCAGCAGCGGCCCGTCGACGTGTTGATGATGCCGGCCAGCACGGCCGGATCGATGCCGAGCGCGGCGCCGAGCGCCATCGCTTCCGATACGCCCATCATCGAGATGCCGAGCAGCAGGTTGTTGCAGATCTTCGCGATCTGCCCGGTGCCGGTGCCGCCGCAGTGCACGACGTTCTTGCCCATGTCGAGCAGCACGGGGCGGATGCGCTCGAACAGCGCGGCGTCCGCGCCGACCATGAAGGTCAGCGTGCCGGCCTGCGCGCCGCCGGTGCCGCCCGACACGGGCGCGTCGGCGAGCGGAAAGTCGCGCTGCGCGGCGGCGTCGGCCACCGCGCGCACGGTGCCGGGATCGATCGTGCTGCAGTCGATCAGCGTCGCGCCGGCGCGTGCGCCGGCCAGCACGCCGTCGTCGCCGAGGTAGACGGCGCGCACGTGCTGCGCGGCCGGCAGCATCGTGATGATCAACGAGCCGCGCGCGGCGGTGTCACGCGGCGACGCCGCCGCGGTCGCGCCGGCGCGCACCGCGGCGTCGACCGCGTGCGCGTCGAGGTCGAACACCGTCAGCGCGTGGCCGGCCTTGAGCAGGTTGGCGGCCATCGGGCCGCCCATGTTGCCGAGTCCGATGAAGGCGATTTCCATGTGCAGGCTCCTCGTGCCGGGCATCAGCGCAACGCGATCGTCGTGTTCACGCCGCCGGCCGTCGCGTCGTCGTCGAACCAGCGCGCGGTGACCGTCTTCGTCTGCGTGTAGAACTGCACGACCTGCTTGCCGTACGGGCCGAGATCGCCGAGCTTCGAGCCGCGCGAACCGGTGAAGCTGAAGTACGGCACCGGCACCGGAATCGGAATGTTGATGCCGACCTGCCCGACGTCGATCTCGCTCTGGAACTTGCGCGCGGCCGCGCCGCTCTGCGTGAACAGGCCCACGCCGTTGCCCATCGGATTGCGGTTGACGAGCGCGATCGCGTCGTCGAGCGTGTCGGCTTCCATCACGACCACCACCGGCCCGAAGATTTCTTCCGTGTAGATCGACATGTCGGTCGTCACGCCCGAGAAGATCGTCGGGCCGACGAAGTTGCCGTGCTCGTAGCCGGGCACCTTTACGTCGCGGCCGTCGAGCAGCAGCGTCGCGCCTTCCTTCACGCCGGCGTCGATCAGCGACAGGATGCGTTCCTTCGCCGCCTTCGACACGACCGGGCCGACGTCGGCGCCGGCTTCGGCGCCGGCGTTGACCTTCAGCGCCTTCGCCTTTTCGACGAGATCGGGCAGCCAGTCGCGCGCGCTGCCGACCAGCACGACGACGGAGGTCGCCATGCAGCGCTGGCCGGCCGCGCCGAAGCCCGCGCCGACGAGCGCGTTGATCGACTGCTCGCGGTGCGCATCGGGCAGCACGACCGCGTGGTTCTTCGCGCCCATCATCGACTGCACGCGCTTGCCGTGCTGGCTGCCGAGGTTGTACACGTGCGTGCCGACGCGCGTCGAACCGACGAACGAGATCGCCTTGATGTCCGGGTGCGTGCACAGGCGGTCGACCACCGTCTTGCCGCCGTGCACGACGTTCAGCACGCCTTGCGGCACGCCGGCCTCGATCGCGAGTTCGACGAGCTGCATCGTCGACAGCGGGTCCTGCTCCGACGGCTTCAGCACGAACGTGTTGCCGCAGACGATCGCCATCGGGAACATCCACAGCGGAATCATCCCGGGGAAGTTGAACGGCGTGATGCCCGCGCACACGCCGATCGGCTGGCGCAGCGTGTAGGTGTCGACGCCGCCCGCGACGTTCTCCGCGAATTCGCCTTGTTGCAGCGTGCCGATCGAGCACGCGTGCTCGACCACTTCGAGGCCGCGGAAGATGTCGCCCTGCGCGTCGGGCAGCGTCTTGCCTTGCTCGGCCGTCAGCGTGTGCGCGATCCGTTCGAGATTGCGGCGCACGAGATCCTGGAACTTCAGCATGATGCGCAGCCGCGCGCCGATCGGCGTCGTCTTCCAGGTCTGGAACGCGCGCTGCGCGGACGCGATCGCGGCATCGACCTCGTCGAGCGTCGCGTACGGCACGCGGCCAATGACTTCCTGCGTCGCGGGGTTGACGATGTCGCCCCATTCGGCGCTTTGCGAGTCGACGAACGCGCCGTCGATCAGCAGCTTGGCGGTGGGCAGGGCGAGGGTGGTCTGGGGAACTGCGGCGTTCATGGAACTCTCTCCGGGGAAACGGTGTGGCGAGGACAAAGGGGGCCTGCGTCCGCCGCGCGTGCAGGCGCGGCGGGCGGCAGGACGAACTGGATTCGATCGAATGCCGGCCGGCGTGCTCAGGCGCGCGCCGGACGCATCAACGCGGTACACGCGAGCGCGAACACGCCGAAGCCGACGAGGTACGCGATCACGTAGTGCGGCTGGCCGCCGCCGGCCTTCAGCAGCGACGTCGCGATCATCGGTGCGAAGCCGCCGCCGATCACGCCGGCCAGCTGCACCGACAGCGAGATGCCGCTGTAGCGGATTTCCGCCGGGAATTGCTGCGCGAACAGCAGCGATTCCGGCGCATAGAGGATCGGGAACACGACGCCGAGGCCGAGCACGATCGCCCACCATGCGTACGACGTCTGCTGCGTGCCGAGCATCGTGAAGAACGGCGCGGCGAACGCGCACATCAGCACGAGGCCGATCGCGAACATCCGGCGCTGGCCGATGCGGTCGCTCAGATGCCCGCACAGCGGCATCGTGACGAGCGACAGCGCGGCGCCGGCCGTGATCGCGTGCAGCATCTCGGCCTTCGGCAGATGCAGCTGCTGCGTCGCGTAAGCGAGCGCGAACGTGACGACTATGTAGAACCAGGTGTTCTCGGCGGCGCGTGCGCCGACGATCGTCAGCACTTCGCGCGGATGGCGGCGCAGCGCGGCCGTCACCGGCGATTTCTCGGCCTTGCCCTGCTTGCGGACCTTCTCGAAGTCGGGCGATTCCGGCACCTTCGCGCGGATGAACCAGCCGAGGCCGACGAGCGCGATGCTCGCGAGGAACGGCACGCGCCAGCCCCACGACAGCATGTCGGCTTCCGGCAGCGCGGCCACCGCGGCCATCGCGACCGACGACAGGATCAGGCCGAGCCCGACACCCGTCTGCGGCAGGCTGCCGAACAGCCCCTTGCGGCCTTTCGGCGCGTGCTCGACGGCCATCAGCACCGCGCCGCCCCATTCGCCGCCCACCGCCATCCCCTGCAGGAAGCGCATCGCGATCAACAGCGCGGCGGCCCAGTAGCCGATGCTGTCGTACGACGGGATCAGCCCGATGATCATGCTCGGCACGCCCATCAGCAGCAGCGTGATCATCAGCATCGACTTGCGGCCGATGCGATCGCCGAAGTGGCCGAACACGATGCCGCCCATCGGCCGCCCGATGAAGCCGACCGCGAACGTGCCGAACGCGGCGAGCGTGCCGACGACCGGGTCCAGCGACGGGAAGAAGATGCGGTTGAACACGAGCGCGGCGGCCGTGCCGTACAGGAAGAAGTCGTACCACTCGATCGTGGTGCCGGCCATGCTGGCCCAGCCGGCCAGCAGGTAATGCTTCGCGGTGCGCTCGGGCGCCGGCGTCGCGATGGTCGCATGCTCATCGAGGGTGGATCGGGTCTGCATGGTGTCTCCGGTTTTATTGCCCGCGGCTCATGGTCCGCAGGTCACGGTCGAGTATAGTTATGCGCAGATTCATGATGTACCGATAAAGAAACCGGTTGGATGTGTATTTATGCATATCGACGGCCGGCCCGGAGACCCCCTCTTTTTTCCTCGCCGATGCGACACGCCACCGAGCCGGTTTCCGGCAACCTGAACTGGGACGACCTGCGCTTTTTCCTCGAAGTCGCGCGCACGCAGCGCGCGAGCGGCGCGGCGAAGCGGCTCGGCGTCGACTACACGACCGTCGCGCGGCGCATCCGCGCGCTCGAAGCCGCGATGGGCACGCTGCTGTTCGACAAGTCGCGCTCCGGCGGCTTCACGCTGACGGCCGAAGGGCAGCGGCTCGTCGCGTATGCGGATGCGATGGAGACGACCGTGCAGTCCGCGTGCGACCAGGTCGCGAACACGGGGGAGGCGCTGTCGGGCCACGTGCGGATCGGGTCGACCGAAGGGTTCGGCTGTTTTTTCCTCGCGCCGCAGCTCGCGCAGTTTCGCGCCGCGCATCCGCACGTGACGGTCGACCTGCTGCCGGTGCCGCATTTCGTCAACCTGCCGAAGCGCGAGGCAGATCTCGCGATCACGCTCGAGCGGCCCGAGCGCGGGCCTTACGTGGTCACGAAGCTGTGCGACTACCAGTTGCGGCTCTATGCGACGCGCGACTATCTGGCGAATCACGCGCCGATTACCTGTACGGACGATCTCGCGCAGCACGCATTCATCAGCTACGTCGACGATCTCGCGTTCAGCAACGAACTGCTGTACCTGGACCGCGCGGTGCCGGGTGCTACGGCCGGGTTGCGCACGACGAGCGTGATCGCGCAGGTTTTCGCGGCGCTACAGGGCGGCGGCCTCGCGATCCTGCCGTGCTTCATCGCGGCCACGCAGCCGGCGCTGGTGCCCGTGCTGCCGAACGACGTGGTCGTCACGCGGTGTTTCTGGCTGACGTGCCGCGAGGATCTGCGCAAGCTGCGGCGCGTGACCGCGCTGTGGGATTACCTGCGCGCGGCGGCGGACGCGAATCGCGCGCTGTTGTCGGGGGAGTCGGGCACGCTGAGGTTCGTCGGCGAGCCGGCGTAGCGGTCGACGGGCGGGGCGCGACGGCGATGCGATGATCGATCTGGATGACAACACGGCCGGCGGCGATTCGACCGGCTAGCGGGGAGAGGGCAAATGGCTTTGACGCATGCGGGCAAGGTGTTCGTGGTGTGTGTGGTGGTATTCGGCGTGACCGCCTACTGGCTCGCGTCGCGCATGGTGCGCCGACAGACGGGCGGCAAGCGCGGCTCCGGCGGCGCGGTCGCGTTCTGGTGGCTCGTGTGTTTTTGCCTCGTGTCGCTGTTGTTCCCGTTCGCGTACTGGATCGGCGACGAGCTTTACGCACTGGCGGTATCGCCGAAATACGAAGCGACCGTCGTGTCCTACCAGTCCGAGTGGGATACCTGCGAGCGCCGCGACAGTTCGGGGCGAACCTCGTCGTACCGGTGCATCAAGTACACGTCGATCCTGGAAGCCGTGATGCCGGATGGCGAACGTATCACGCTACCCGGCAACATTCGCTCGGGCGCCGTGCCCGAAATCGGCGAGAAGATCGATGTCGTGTTGCCGCAAGGGGCGCATCAGTGGCACGAACGCAGCGTGCGGAGTATCGGGTTGCTGGCCGGCGGCACGGTGATGGTCGCGATCGTCGGGTATTTCGTGTACCTGATCGCGGCGTACGGGGCCGGGAAGAAGATCGACGGCGCGGCGCGCTTCGGCGTGGCGGCGGTGCTGAACGGACTCGTGCCGCTTGGCGCGCTGTTGATGGAACTTGCCTTCCTGAGCGTGCCGTACCGTTACTGGGCGCACGGGAATCCGCAGCAATGGCCGGTGTGGGTGCTCGCGCTGTGCCTGCTGTTCGCGCTGGCGCTGCTGCCGTTGCTGCTCATCTACGCGCGAACCGCATGGCGGGCGGTGGTGAAGTAGCGGAGGTGCGCCGCCTCGCGATCGCGGCGCCGGGGCGGGCCGCGCCGCCCGGCACACTCAGCCCGGGCAACCCAGCCGATCCGCGAGTTCGTTCAGGTCCCTGACGTCGAAATCCCACGCATCGTCGGCTTGCAGGTCGGTCGTCTGGCCGGGCCCGTGCTCGGTCGGCCGCAGCACGAACGCGGTCGACAGCCCGAGCCGGCGCGCGGCCGCCAGATCGCCGTTGTGCGCGGCCACCAGGCACAGCTCGGCCGGCGCGAGGCCGAGAATCTCGACCGCTTCGGTATAGACGGCCGGCGACGGCTTGTACGCGCGGGCGACCTCGGCGCCGAGAATCGCGTCCCACGGCAGCCCGCCGTGCTTCGCGACGTCGACCATCAGCCGGATGTTGCCGTTCGACAGCGGCGCGATGATGTAACGGCGCTTCAGCCGGTGCAGCCCGGCGACGGCGTCGGGCCACGGATCGAGCCGGTGCCACGCGAGATTGAGTGCGTCGATGTCGGCATCGGGCACGTCGACGATCCCGAAACGATCGAGCGTGCGGACGAGGTTCTCGCGATGCAGCACGTCGAGCCGCACGTAGCGGCGGCGTCCGCTGCGGATTTCTTCCATCGACGGCGAATATTCGTCGCGCCACGCATCGGCGAACGCGAACGGGTCGAGCGTCGGCGCGTGGCGGTCCAGGAATGCGGCGGCGCCGCGTGCGACACCGCTTCTCCAGTCGACGATCGTTCCGAAGACATCGAAAACGAGCGCCTTGATTTCGGCAGGGTTCGTCATGGGGATCCAGTGAAGGTCGATCGATGAGGGTACGAATCGCCGTGCCGCCCGCTTGCACGGCGCCGGTTCGATCGACATTGAATCACGGATACGGAAACGCGGCGGGGGAGGCCGCGATGCGGGCCCCCGCCGGAGCCGGAAGCAGGACAAGCGCGCGGTGCCGGCCGGACAGCGCCTGCCGTCGCGCGCGCCCGGCCGGTCAGCAGATCCGGAAGGATTGACGGGCAGCGCGCCCGCGCCGTCGTGCGGCGCAGCAACCTTGCATCGCACCGGCCGCCGCCGCCCGCCGCGCGGCAACCGAGCGTATCCCCTGATGGAAGCAGGTATGTCGATCGTCACGGATTGGTGTTAAATACATTTCGGCGCGCCCTCGCTCGGCGCGCAAACGGGGCGCACCGGGGATCGGCGTAAACCCGGAGCGGAACAGGGCACGAAATATCGATAACGAACCGGGCGCACCAGACCCGGTCGGACAGACGGCAGGATTCACTTGAATACCGAACCGCAAAGTTCTCGCTACAGCCTCGGGCTCGCCGCGGAAGTGCTCGCATCCGAGCAGAGCGTGCTGAGGCTGATCACACGCAACACGCCGCTGCCGGAACTGTTGGTCGAAGTTTGCCGGCGTGCCGAGGCTTTGCTCGGCGACGGTGCGTCGTGCACGATCCTGCTGCTCGATACGGACGGCGTGCACGTGCGCGTCGGCGCGGCGCCGTCGCTGCCCGCGCAGTACAGCGCGGCGATCGACGGCGCGACGATCGGCCCCGCGGCCGGCTCGTGCGGCACCGCGATGTACGAGCGCCGGATGGTCACCGTCGAGGACATCGAAACCGATCCGCTGTGGGCCGACTATCGCGCCATCGCGTTGCCGCTCGGCTTGCGCGCGTGCTGGTCGGTGCCGTTCCTCGACGACGCGGGCGTCGTGCTCGGCGCGTTCGCCGTCTATCATCACCGGCCGTGCCGCCCGAGCGACGAGGAAACCGGGCTGTTGCGCGATATCGGCAACAGCGTCGGCCTCGCGGTGCACCAGGACCGGATCGCACGGCAGCTCGCGCGCAGCGAGGAACATCACCGGCTCGTCGTCAACAGCCTGAGCGAGGGCATCCTCGTCGTGTCGCGCGAGGGCGTCGTGATCGCGAGCAATCCGAGCGCGAACCGGATGATCCGCGCGAAGGGCGAACTCGTCGGCCGTCGGCTGTCCACGGTGATCCTGCGCAAGCTGTACGAGGACGGCACGCCGATCGACCCGCACGACTGGCCGAGCCGGCGCGCGCTCGAGACGGCCACGCCGATGCTCGACTACACGGTCGGCTTCGGTCTCGCGGACGGCGACATCATCTGGGTGCGCGGCAACGCGGTGCCGATCGTGCGGCCGGGCGAGACGCAGGCCGACTCGGTGCTCGTGTCGTTCAACGACATCGGCCCGGTGCGTGAAGCGCAACAGCAGTTGCGCTACATGGCGACCCGCGACGCGCTGACGGGCCTCTACAATCGCCGCTGGCTCGGCGACCGCATGCGCGAGCTGTTCGGCGTGCGCGATGCGGCGGCCGGGTCTGCGCGCGTCGCGATCCTGTTCATCGATCTGGTCGGCTTCAAGAAGGTCAACGACACGGCCGGCCACGACGCGGGCGACGCGCTGCTGCGCAGCGTCGCGGCGCGGCTCGCGGGCTGCGCGGACGGCCGCTACGCGCTCACGCGCGTCGGCGGCGACGAGTTCGTGATCCTCGTCGACGACTGCGACGATCCCGAGCGTCTCGCGGGGCTCGCGCGCGAGGTCATCGACGCGATCGCGAAGCCGTTCGCGATCGCGAACAACGAATACTGGCTCGGCGTATCGATCGGCATCAGCGTCGCGCCGCGCGACGGCGACGACGCCGTGACGCTGATGCGCAACGCCGATTCGGCGATGTACGACGCGAAGCAGCACGGCCGCAACCATTTCACGTTCTTCACCGCGCAGCTCAACCTGCGGCTGCAGCGCCGCTTCGCGATCGAACAGTCGCTGCGGCGCGCGCTGGCGTCGGACATGCTGCGGCTCGCGTATCAGCCCGTGGTCGACGCGCGCACCGGCCGCACGGTCGGCGCCGAAGCGCTGCTGCGCTGGACGAGCCCCGAGCTCGGACCGATGTCGCCGGCGGAATTCATTCCGGTCGCGGAAGACACGGGGCTGATCGTCGCGATCGGCCAATGGGTGCTCGAAACCGCGTGCCGGCAGGCGGCCGAGTGGCGCCGCACGATCGCGCCGGACCTGATGCTGGCCGTCAACCTGTCGCCGCGGCAGTTTCACGAAGGGCTCGTCGAATCGGTCGCCCGCTGTCTGGCGCAAACGCGGCTCGACCCGTCCGCGCTCGAACTCGAGATCACCGAAGGCGTGCTGATGAACGACACGGACACCGTGCTGCCGATGCTCGAAGCGCTCACGGACATGAACGTGCGGATCTCGGTCGACGATTTCGGCACCGGCTATTCGTCGCTCGCGTACCTGAAGCGCTTTCCGCTGCACAACCTGAAGGTCGACCGTTCGTTCGTGTCGGGCGTGCCCGATCATCACGACTCGGTCGCGATCACGCAGGCGGTCGTCGCGATGGCGCATTCGCTCGGCATGAAGGTCACGGCCGAAGGCGTCGAGACGCAGGCGCAGTCGTGGTTCCTGCAGCAGATCGGCTGCGACATGCAGCAGGGCTATCTGTTCAGCCGCCCGCTGGATGCGCACGACTACGCGCGCCGGCTCGGCGCCGCGTGAGTGCGCTAGCGCGCGCCGAACCCGCCGGCGCCCGGCGGCGTCGGCGACGGATCGATCTCGACCCGGTTCTTGCCTTCGTGCTTCGCGCGATAGAGCGCGCGGTCGGCCGCCTCGATCAGCACGGTCGTCGGCAGGCCGGGTGCGGGCACGATGCTCGCGCCGCCGATGCTGATCGTCACGATCTGGTTGCCCGTCGACGCATGCGCGTGCCGCACGCGCAACGCCTCGACCGCGAGCCGGATCTTCTCGCCGAGCAGCCGCGCGGCGCCCGGCGACGTGGCCGGCATCACGACCGCGAATTCCTCGCCGCCGAAGCGCGCGGCGAGATCGCCCGACTGCCCGAGACAGCGCTCGATCGTCGACGCGATCTGCTTGAGCACGCTGTCGCCGGACACGTGCCCGTACGTGTCGTTGTACAGCTTGAAGTTGTCGACGTCGATCATCAGCAGCGACAGCTCGCTGCGCTCGCGCGTGCCGCGCCGCCACTCGGCGGCCAGGTATTCGTCGAGATAGCGCCGGTTCGACAAGCCGGTCAGGCCGTCGGAGTGCGTGAGGCGCCGCAGCTCGAGATTGGCCTCGAGCAGTTGCTGTTGCGACTGCCGCAGCGCGCGATAGGCTTCGTCGCGCTGCAGCAGGTTCATATATGAGCGCGAGTGGTAGCGGATGCGCGCGACGAGCTCGATGCGATCGGGCAGCTTGACCAGATAGTCGTTCGCGCCGCACGCGAACGCGGCGCTCTTGATCACCGGTTCTTCCTGCGTCGACAACACGATGATCGGCACGTCGCGCGTCGCCGGATTCGCGCGGTACGCGCGCACGAGGCTCAGCCCGTCGGTGCCGGGCATCACGAGATCCTGCAGGATCACGGTCGGGCGCGTCTCGATCGCGGCGGCCATCGCGTCGTCCGAGCGCGGGCAATAGTGGAAGTCGATGCCGTCCTCGTCGACGAGCGCGCGGCGCACGGCTTCCGCGACGATCGTCTGGTCGTCGACCAGCAGCACCATCGCCGGCGCGTCGGCGGGCGACCCGGTCGGGCCGCCCGGCGGGCGAGTCAGGTCAATCGTCATGGTCGATGCGGGTTGTTGCGGTTGTTGCAAGGGCAGGCATGGGCGTTGCGCGCGGTCATCGTCGGGCTCAGATCCGCGCGAGCGCCGCCAGCTCGCCCGCGATGCG
The DNA here is from genome assembly GCF_017815045.1 of Burkholderia sp. CpTa8-5. Lineage (NCBI taxonomy): Bacteria > Pseudomonadati > Pseudomonadota > Betaproteobacteria > Burkholderiales > Burkholderiaceae > Burkholderia > Burkholderia sp. CpTa8-5. Next base: position 30,918 of record NZ_JAGIQD010000038.1, on the reverse strand, counting down.
CCCGAGCGGCAGGATCGCGCGCGCCGCGCCGAGCGTCGCGGCTGCCTTCGGCATCCCGTACACGGCGCTGGTTGCCTCGTCCTGCGCGATCGTATGGTAGCCCTTCATTCGCAGCGCCTTCAGGCCGATCGCGCCGTCGCGCCCCATCCCGGTGAGCAGTACGCCGATCACGCGGCCGGGCCAGTGCTCGGTCAGGCTGTTGAAGAATACGTCGACCGACGGACGATACGGCGTGGCGGCGGGTTCCCGCGTGTATTCGAGCGTGCCGGCGCGCGTGATGCGCAGGTGATCGTCGGTCGCGGCGAGCAGCGCGACGCCCGGCTGCGGGCGGTCGCCTTCGTGCGCGACGCGCACGGCGAGCCGGGTCTGACCGTCGAGCCATTGCGCCATGCCTTCGGCGAACGCGCGATCGACGTGCTGCACGATCACGATCGGCGCATTGAAATCGGCCGGCAGGCTGCCGAGGATCGACGCGAGCGCGCCGGGGCCGCCGGCCGATGCGCCGATCGCGACCAGCGGGCCGGCGCCGCCGCGCGCGGCCGCGCCCGTGACGCGCGTGCCGCCCGGCGCGTCGAGCAGACGGCCGATCTGGTCGATCTTCGCGAGCAGCAGTTTCGTCGTGTCGCCGGCCGAGCCGTCGCCGAGCCGCGGCGTATCGACCGCGTCGAGCGCACCGGCGCCCATCGCCTCGAACACGCGCCACGCGTTCGCGCCGATGCAGCTCGTCACGATCAGGATCGCGCACGGTCGTTCGGAGCGCATGATCCGCCGCGTCGCTTCGATCCCGTCGAATTTCGGCATGATCAGATCCATCAGCACGATGTCGGGCGGCTGCGCGGCGCACAGTTCGACGGCCTGCGCGCCGTCGGTCGCGACCCACAGCACGCGGTGCTCGGGCCGTCGCGCGATCGCGCGGCGCATCGCCTCGACGGCAAGCGGGAGGTCGTTGACGATGCCGATGTTCACAAGCGGAATTCTCCGGTCGGTTCGTAGTGTTGTTGGAGGTGGGCCGGGTTCATGGAAGGTGCAGCCGGTTCGGCGCGTCCGGGCGGCATCGGCGGCCGGACGGCGCGGCATTCTTTTGGGTTGACGACGCCCGAATGCTGTCATGCGGCGCGGGCGGCGGCAATCGAAAAATTTGCGCATGGTGCCGTTTCAGTGCGTTTCCTCTATGGCGATGCCGCATTGCCTGCAAGCGGGCCAGTCGATCCCGTCCGGACACGCCGCAAAAGTCCGCATGTTACCGTGCCGGCATCGACAAAAAGAAAGGAGAGCACCGGATGACCGTGCCCGATACCGTCCTCGTCAGCCGCGACCCGCATGCGCCGATCGTGATCGAGCAGGACGGCCGTTTGCTGTACCGGATCCACATCGAGAGCGGACACGCGTCGTTCTACCGCGATTTTCCGGTCGAACCCGATGCGGTGCGCGTGCTGCGCGACGACGCCGAACGCTATTACTTCCTGTTCGCGGCGCTTCACCATCCGTACCAGTTGAGCGAGACGAACCTCTGCGACGCGGAGCGCGAGCGGTATTTCAGCACGATCCTGTTCGCCGGCCGCGACGCGGTCGAAGCCTTCATGACGGAACGCGATCGTGCCAGCAACGGCGCGGTGGCGAATTTGCTGAGGATCTTCACGCAGGCCGATTACCGACAACTGCGCGACGGCCGGTGGTTCGGCGTGGGCGCGGGCACGCCGGCTGCATAGCGGCCCCGCCGCCGCGCCGTCAGTGGCTGCGCGCGTAGCCCTGGATCAGCGCGCGCATCATCCCTTCGACCGTCGCGTCGAGCAGGTCGCTTTCCTGCTCGGCTTCCTCGACGAGCGCGGCATAGGCGGTCGCGAGCGTCACGCGGTCGACTTCATGGCGTTGCTCCATCAGCGTCACCATCCCGTCCTTCGCCAGATGGGCGGAGAACGCGCGGCTGCCGATGGTCTGGAATACGTCAATCATGGCGGCTCTCCCGTACGTTGCCGATGCTTTTCAGTGTAGTCGGCGTCCCGGGCCCGCGCCACGCGCGCGGGCCGGCCCGATTCGTCCGATGAAATGTGGCCGACACACGGCGTGGGCACGGTGTCCGTCGGCTTCAACGTTTACCCGAACCGGCGAATTATCGACTTTTTATCGATAAAGTCTCGTGTTAGATTTCGCCGTCCGAGCCCGATGCAAACCGGGCCGGCCGCGCGCGGCCGACGTGCCGCGCGTCCAGACACAAGGAGCGGAAATGCTGGTGCTGATTGGCGTGCCGATCGTCGTGATCGGCTTCGCGCTGCGCTTCAATGCGCTGCTGGTGGTCACGATCGCGGGGCTCGCGACGGGGCTGGCGGGCGGGCTGAATTTCGTCGACATCGTCAGCGCGTTCGGCAAGGCGTTCGCCGAGAACCGCTACATGGGGCTGATCTGGCTCACGCTGCCGGTGATCGCGCTGCTCGAGCGCAACGGGCTCAAGGAGCAGGCGAAGCGGATGATCTCGCGGGTCCAGGCGGCCACCACGGGCCGCGTGCTGATGCTGTACTTCGTGCTGCGCCAGGCGACGGCCGCACTCGGCCTCACGTCGCTCGGCGGCCACGCGCAGATGGTGCGGCCGCTGATCGCGCCGATGGCCGAGGCCGCCGCGGTCGGCCGGCACGGCGAGCTGCCCGAGGCGGTGCGCCAGCAGATCCGCGCGCATGCGTCGGGCGCCGACAACGTCGCCGTGTTCTTCGGCGAGGACATCTTCATCGCGATCCAGTCGATCCTGCTGATCAAGGGCTTTCTCGAACAAAACGGCATCGCCATCGAGCCGCTGCACCTGTCGGTGTGGGCGATCCCGACCGCGATCGCCGCGCTGCTGATCCACTGCACGCGCCTCGCGCTGCTCGACCGCCGGCTCGCGCGCGGCTTCGGCCTGGTGAAGCAGGAGGGCGCGCGATGATCGGCCTCGAATCGCTGTACACGCTCGCCGGGCTGATGTTCGCCGCGTTCGCGTACTTCAACCTGACGGACCGCACGAACCCGCGGCGCGTCGTCAATTTCGCGTTCTGGGCCATCTACGCGATCACGTTCCTGTTCGGCGCGCTGCTGCCGCATGTCGTGATGGGCTGCCTGGCGATCGCGCTCGCGCTGATCGCCGGCTCCGGCAAGCTCGGCCGCGGCCAGTCGGACGAGGCAGGCGTTGCGGCGGCCGTGCGGCGCGAGACGCTCGCGCAGCGCTTCGGCAACCGGCTGTTCCTGCCCGCGCTGCTGATTCCGGTCGTCACGCTGATCGGCACGTTCGCGCTGAAGCTCGTGCCGTTCGTCGAGCCGAAGAGCGTGACGCTGATCTCGCTCGTGCTCGGTACGATCGTCGCGTTCGTCGTCGCGCTCGCGATGCTGCGCGATTCGCCTGTGCATGCGCTGAAGGAAGCGCGCCACACGATGGACGCGGTCGGCTGGGCCGCGATCCTGCCGCAGATGCTCGCGGCGCTCGGCGCGCTGTTCGCGGTCGCGGGCGTCGGCGGCGTGGTGTCGGGGCTCGTGAAGGAGTGGGTGCCGATCGATTCGCCGTTCGCGGTGGTCGCGGCCTACACGGTGGGCATGGCGCTGTTCACGATGATCATGGGCAACGGCTTCGCCGCGTTCCCGGTGATGACGGCCGGCATCGGCCTGCCGCTGATCGTCCACCAGTTCCACGGCAATCCGGCGATCATGGGCGCGATCGGGATGCTGAGCGGCTTCTGCGGTACGCTGATGACGCCGATGGCCGCGAACTTCAACATCGTGCCCGCGGCGCTGCTCGAACTGAAGGACAAGAACGGCGTGATCAAGGCGCAGTGGCCGACGGCCGTGCTGCTGCTGGCCGTGAACACGCTGCTGATGTACGCGTTCGTATTCCGCTTCTGATTCGATGGACGAGATCCTCATGACCGACCGACTGACCCCCGAACTCGCGTCGAAATTCGCGTCGCTCGCGCTCGCACACCTGACCCGCGAATATCCGAACAAGCTCACGCATGCGCTCGAAGGTCCGCACGACGTGCAGGGGCCGCGCGCGCTGCACCCGATCTTCTACGGCAGCTACGACTGGCACTCGTGCGTGCACGGCTACTGGCTCGTGCTGCGCGTGCTCGAACGCTACCCGGCATTGCCGGAGGCCGAGCGCATCGTCGCGATCGTCGACGCGCACTTTACCGACGCCAACGTTGCCGGCGAACGCGCGTATCTCGCGCTGCCGCACAACAGCGGCTTCGAGCGGCCGTACGGCTGGGCATGGCTGCTCGCGCTCGTCGCGCAGCTCGAGCGGCTCGCGCTGAAGGGCGTGCTGCCGCAGGCCGCGCGCTGGGCGAAGACGATGGCGCCGCTGGCCGACCTGTTCGTGTCGCGCTTCGAGACTTTCCTGCCGAAGGCGACCTATCCGCTGCGCGTCGGCACGCACTTCAACACCGCGTTCGCGCTGGCGCTCACGCTCGATTTCGCGCGCGATACGCAGCGCGACGGGCTCGCGGCGCTGATCGTCGATACCGCGAAGCGCTGGCACCTGAACGACGTCGCATGCCAGGCGTGGGAGCCGTCGGGCGACGAATTCCTGTCGCCCGCGCTGATGGAAGCCGAACTGATGCGGCGCGTGCTGCCGGCCGCCGAATTCGACGGCTGGTTCGCGCGCTTTTTGCCCGACCTCGCGCGCGGCGAGCCGGCGACGCTGTTCGAGCCGGCGACGGTCAGCGACCGCAGCGACGGCAAGATCGCGCACCTCGACGGGCTGAACCTGAGCCGTGCGTGGTGCCAGCGTTCGCTGGCCGGCGCGCTGCCGGAAGGCGATGCGCGGCGCGCGAAGCTGCTCGATGCGGCCGACCGGCATCTCGCGAGCGCGCTCGCGCACGTGGCGGGCGACTACATGGGCGAGCACTGGCTCGCGACGTTCGCGCTGCTCGCGCTGGACGCGTAGCGCGCGAAACCGACACGTTAGTGAGCGACAAACTCCTACCGAGTAGGGCGACGCCCACCGATAGCGCTCTTGCGCACGCGACGTTCATCATTTCATCGGACGGCGCGCACCCAGACACGTGGACCGCTTTCTTCGGCATCTTCCCGAGTCGAACGATCACGAAAGGAAAGCCCTATCTGCTGCCGTCCGGGCGGCTGAGTTCCCGGCCCGGAAAGCTCAATCTGTGGGCGCTGGAAAGCAGGGCTGCCGTTCAAAGCGATCGGTTGGAGCCGCACCTGCGCTACCTGATCGAACGACCCTCGTTGCCGCGTGACGGTCTCGTCGAGCGTATCGAACAAGCAGGGGCGCATATGCGGTTCTTCTGCTACTGGGACAACGAGAAAGGTGATCGTGTGCCCTACGTGTCGGACACTACCCGCCAGCTGATTGAATCAGTCGGGGCAGTGATCGAGATCGACGAGTATCGATAGCGTCTAAGGCTGCTCGCGTCTCCGAGACGCCTGACGCGACGCCCGTACTACCTCAATCCACCCCCCGCTACGACACGGGCGCGAGCTTGCGGGCGGTTCCCACTGCAGTGTGCCGCCGAGCGGTAAATAGGTAACCGATGGAAGGGTTTTTGTACTAATTCAGTCAATCTTTCGTGGAAGGCGACCGCCTTTGCGTCGCATGCAACACCGCTTTCCATGACGAGGGCCGACGCGCGGCGGCGGCGACTCGCTACACTGCCGTACCGGTTGGACGGGCCCCGGCATCAGGCCCGCGAGCAAGGAGACAGAACAGGATGGACACCCCACGCGCAGCGGTCGTCACGTACCGCGGGAATGCGATCGAGAACACGCACATCGCCCATGTGGCGGTCGTCGATGCACGCGGCCGGCTGCTGGCCCGGTTCGGCGATCCGTTCCGGATGACGCTCGCGCGGTCGGCGGCCAAGCCGGCCCAGGCGCTGTCGGTGATCGAGACGGGCGCGCCGGAGCGCTTCGGCTTCGACGACGCGGACATCGCGCTGATGTGCGCGTCGCACAGCAGCGAGGATCGTCACATCGAACGCACGCGCGCGATGCTCGCGAAGGTCGCCGCGCACGAATCGGATCTGCGCTGCGGCGGCCATCCGCCGTTGTCCGACGCGGTGTACCGGGCGTGGATCAAGCGCGACTACACGCCGACCGGCGTATGCAGCAACTGTTCGGGCAAGCACGTCGGGATGCTGGCCGGCGCGCAGGCGATCGGCGCCGCGATCGCCGATTACCATCTGCCCGACCATCCGATGCAGGTGCGCGTGAAGCAGGTGGTGGCCGATGCATGCGGGCTGCGCGACGACGAGGTCGACTGGGGCATCGACGGCTGCAACCTGCCGACCCCGGCGTTCTCGCTGGATCGGCTGGCGCGCCTGTACGCGTCGCTGGCCGACGGCGCGGACGCGGTGGAAGCGGGCGGCGCGCTCACGGACCGCATTCGCGCACTGGCGCGCATTCACCGTGCGATGACCGCTCATCCGGAGTTGGTGGCCGGCGAAGGGCGCTATTGCACGGTGCTGATGAACGCGTTCGGCGGGCAGGTGGTCGGCAAGCTCGGCGCGGATGCGTGCTACGGGATCGGCGTGCGCGCGTCGGAACGCACGCGGCAGCTCGGCGCGGACGGCGCGCTCGGCATCTCGGTGAAGATCGAGGACGGCAATCTCGACGTGCTGTATATGGTCGTCAGCGAAATCCTCGAGCGGCTGCAGATCGGCACGGCCGAGCAGCGCGCGCAACTGGCCGCGTTCCACCGCCCGCCGATGCTCAACACGCAAGGCGTCGAGTTCGGGCATGCGACGTTCCCGTTCGAATTGCAGGCGGCCTGAACGCGGTCGCCGCGCCGATGATGCCTCCGGCCCGCGATCCGGGCCGCGCATCGGCGCGCGCTACGCGCGTGCGTCGCGAATCTTCGCCAGCTCCCGCTCCGACAGCTCGCCGATCTGCGCGAGGTGTTCCGCGAGGAAATCCTTCAGCACGCGCAGCTTCGCCGAGCTGCGTCGGTTCGCCAGATACGCGATGTAGATGAATTCGCCGGTCAGCCGGTTCTGCAGCCGGTAGCGCGGCAGCACGGCTTCGAGCTGGCCGCTCGCGAGCAGGTCGCGCACCAGCCAGATCTCGAATTCCGCGATGCCGAGCCCCGCGCAGGTCGCCTCCAGCAACAGCTCCGAATGGTCGGTGACGAGATTGCCGGCCGGCAGCACGCTGTGCCGCGTGTCGCCGCGCACGAGCTCCCAGCGCGGATCGCCTTCCGGGTGCACGTAGCGCAGGCAGTTGTGATGCTTCAGGTCGTCCGGCGTCGCCGGGTGCCCACAGCGGTCGAGGTAGCCGGGCGTCGCGCACAGGATGCTGTCGTTGCGCGACAGCCGGTGGACGACCAGGTTGTCCAGGTAGTTCTCGCCTTCGTGGATGTCGAGATCGAAGCCGCCGGCCACGAGGTCGTTGTGGTTGTCGGTGAGCCGCACGTCGAGCTGGATCGTCGGGTAGCGCGCGAGAAACGGCGCGATCAGCGGCGCGAGATGGCGGCGGCCGAACGCGACCGGCGCGGTGAGCTTCAGCGGGCCGCTCGGCTGCGCATTCAGCTCGGCGACGACACGCAGCGTGTCGTCGAGATCGGCGATCAGTGTGACCGCGCGCTCCAGATAGATATGGCCGGCCTCGGTGAGCGTCACGCTGTGCGTCGAACGGTGCAGCAGCGCGACGCCGAGCGCTTCCTCGATCGCGGTCACCTTGCGCGCGACCGTCGACGTCGACACGTGCATCTCCTTCGCGACCGCCGAAAAACTCCCCGTTTCGACCACCCGCACGAACGCGCGCATCGCGCCCAGGTGATCGATGCCGGTTTCTCTCGCGCCTTTTTTCATTCGATTCTCGCTGTTGCGTCCCACGCAAAACCGCTTTCGATAATACAGAAGGGAGCATGTTTTTGCAAAGGCATAGAATGCGAACCCGTCGCGTCGGCAAGCGGCGGCCGGCGAGCGGCACGAGACATTTCAGGAGGGCACGATGGCAGAACACGGCTTCCGCGTCGAAGCGGATCTTTTAGGGAAACGAAGCATTCCGGATACCGCCTATTACGGCGTCCACACGCTGCGCGCGAAAGAGAATTTCGACATTTCGGGCCGCACCATCGCGTCGCTGCCGTACCTCGTGATGGCGCTCGCGTCCGTGAAGGAAGCGGCGGCCGACGCCAATTGCGAACTCGGGCTGCTGCCGCGGCCGTTCCGCGATGCGATCGCCGCCGCGTGCGTCGAGATCCGCGAAGGGCGGCTGCACGACCAGTTCGTCGTGGACGTCATCCAGGGCGGCGCCGGCACGTCGACCAACATGAACGCGAACGAGGTGATCTGCAACCGCGCGCTCGAAATCATGGGCCACGCGCGCGGGCAGTACGAATACCTGCACCCGAACGAGCACGTCAATCTCGCGCAGAGCACCAACGACGTCTATCCGACCGCGATCCGGATCGCGACGTGCTTCGCGGTCGAACATCTGCTGGAGGCGATGGCGCGGCTGCGCGATGCATTCGCGGAGCGGGCCGACGCGTTCGCCGGCTTGCTGAAGCTCGGCCGCACGCAGTTGCAGGACGCGGTGCCGATGACGCTCGGCCAGGAATTCTCGACCTACGCGGTGATGCTGACGGAAGACATCGCGCGGCTGCAGGAAGCCGGCTGGCTGATTCGCGAGATCAACCTCGGCGCGACCGCGATCGGCACGGGCATCACCGCGCATCCGCAATACGCGGAGAAGGCGCTGGCCGCGCTGCGCCGCATCACCGGGCTCGACCTGAGCACCGCGCCGAACCTGATCGAGGCGACGCAGGATTGCGGCGCGTTCGTCCAGGTGTCGGGCGTGCTCAAGCGGATCGCCGTCAAGCTGTCGAAGATCTGCAACGACCTGCGGCTGCTGTCGAGCGGCCCGCGCGCAGGCTTCGGCGAAATCAACCTGCCGCCCGTGCAGGCCGGCTCGTCGATCATGCCCGGCAAGGTCAATCCGGTGATTCCGGAAGTCGTGAACCAGGTCGCGTTCGAGGTGTTCGGCAACGACGTGACCATCACCTTCGCGGCCGAGGCGGGCCAGCTTCAGCTCAACGCGTTCGAACCGGTGATCGCGAGCGCGCTGTTCCGCAGCTTCAGCCACCTGACGGCCGCGTGCACGACGCTCGCGCAGCGATGCGTGAGCGGCATCACCGCGAATCCCGAGCGGCTGCGCGAAACGATGGAGCGCTCGGTCGCGCTCGCGACCGCGCTGAATCCGTACATCGGCTACAAGCGCGCGACCGCCGTCGCCGCCGAAGCGCATGCGACCGGCAAGTCGATCCGCGAGGTCGTGCTGGCGCGCGAACTGATGACCGAGGCGCAACTCGACGAAGCGCTGCAGCCCGAAGCGCTGATCCGGCCGCGCGCGTTCTGACGCGAGCCGGTTCGCGGTCGTACCGAAAGCGCCTCCGGAGCGGGGCGCGACACATCTACAAACAACGGAGACTCACGATGACACACCCCAGCGAGCGCCCGGCCGGTCCGGCCGGCGGCGCGGACGCCGCGCATGCCGATCCCGATGCGATGTTCGCGTCGCACGAAGCCGGCTATGCGAAGCAGTTGAAGCCGCGGCACGTGCAGATGATCGCGATGGGCGGTGCGATCGGCACCGGCCTCTTTCTCGGCGCGGGCGGCCGCCTGCAAAGCGCGGGGCCCGCGCTCGCGCTCGTGTATCTCGTGTGCGGCGTGTTCGCGTTCCTGATCATGCGCGCGCTCGGCGAACTCGTGATGCACCGGCCGACCAGCGGCAGCTTCGTGTCGTATGCACGGGAGTTCATGGGCGAACGCGCGTCGTTCGTCGCGGGCTGGATGTACTACCTGAACTGGGCGACGACCGGCATCGTCGACATCACCGCGGTCGCGATCTACATGAAGTACTGGGCCGTGTTCACCGACGTGCCGCAATGGGTGTTCGCGCTCGGCGCGCTCGGGATCGTGTCGGTGATGAACATGATCGGCGTGAAGGTGTTCGGCGAGATGGAGTTCTGGTTTTCGCTCGTCAAGGTCGGCACGCTCGCGGTGTTTCTCGCGGTCGGCGCGGTGTTTCTCGCGAGCGGCCATCCGGTGGCGGGGCAGATGACGGGGCTGCATCTCGTCGCGGATCACGGCGGGATCTTCCCGCACGGGATTCTGCCGGCCGTGCTGATCGTGCAGGGCGTCGTGTTCGCGTATGCGAGCATCGAACTCGTCGGCGTCGCGGCGGGCGAGACGGCCGACGCGCGCAAGGTGCTGCCGAAGGCGATCAACAGCGTGATGTGGCGCATCGCGCTGTTCTACGTCGGCTCGGTCGTGCTGTTGACGCTGTTGCTGCCGTGGACCGCGTACAGCTCGCATGAAAGCCCGTTCGTCACGTTCTTCAGCAAGCTCGGCGTGCCGTACGTCGGGACCGTGATGAACGTCGTGGTGCTGACCGCCGCGCTGTCGAGCCTGAATTCCGGTCTCTATTCGACCGGCCGCGTGCTGCGCTCGCTTGCGATGGGCGGCTCGGCGCCGCGCTTCGTGTCGCGGATGAACGCGCGCGGCGTGCCGTACGGCGGGATCCTGATCACGGTCGCGATCAACGCGATCGGCGTGCCGCTGAACTACATCGTGCCGGCGCAGGCGTTCGAGATCGTGCTGAACATGGCGTCGCTCGGGATCATCACGACGTGGGGCTTCATCGTGATGTGCCAGATCCTGTTCCGCCGCGCGGTCGATCGTGGCGAGATGAAGGCCGTGTCGTTCCGGATGCCCGGCGCGCCGTTCACGTCGTGGCTCACGCTCGCGTTCCTCGTCGGCGTGCTGGTGCTGATGGCGTTCGACTACCCCGGCGGCACGTGGACCATCGCGATGATTCCGGTCGTCGTGCTCGCGCTGGTGATCGGCTGGAAGCTGGCGAAACGTGGTGCCGAGCGCGAACGGGCGGCGGCGATGCCGGCATCCGTGCGCGCCGTTGCGGATCCCGCGCAGAACGCGTGATGAACGCTTGACGTCATGCACCGGGGCGTCGGTCCGTTCGCGGGCCGACGCCCCCGGTGCGTTCGGTTCCGGTTCAACTCACATTCAGTTCAGCCCGGCGCGCTCGCCGACCCATCGGCCGAAATCGCCGGCCATCTCCGCGGTCAGCTCGTGGCCGGCCGCATACAGCCGCGTGTCGTGCGCGACGCCGAGCGCCGTCAGCTTCGCGTCGGCCGTGTCGGCCCACGCGATGGGCAGCTTGTCGTCGAAGCGGCCGTGCATCACCAGCGCGTGCAGCGTGCTCAATGCATCGCGCGGCGCGATCAGCGGATCGATTTCCGGCAGGACGCGCCCGCACAACACGGCGAACGCGCTCACGTCGCCCGGCGACGTGAGGCCGACGCTCGCGCTCATGATGCCGCCCTGGCTGAAGCCGGCGATCACGGTCGGCAACGCGGGGGCCGCGCCATCTCGCGCGCGGAACGCATGCAGCAGCGTGATCAGTTGCATGCGGCTCTCGTCCGCACGCGCCGCATCGATTTGAGGGCCGTTCGGGCCGAAACGCACCGGAAACCATGCATGCTGATTGGGCCCGAACGTGAGCGGGCCGCGCAGGAACGCGATTTCGATGCGCGGATCGATCGTATCGGCCACGTTCAGCAGGTTGGTTTCGTTACCGCCGACGCCATGCAGCAGCAACAGGCGGGCGGCGGCGCGGCCGGTGGCCGGACGCAGCCGGTATTGAAGGCCGGATTCGGGTTCGGTGGTCAGCGGCAGGACGTCGGTCATTGCGTGGGTCCGGAAGAGGATCGATGCGACAGTCTAGAGCGAGCGGATCGGCAGGGGAATCGCCGGGACGGGATTGATTGTTTCCTGTTGGGAATGAATCGGGGCACGGGTCGTTTCGAGAGCCGGTCACGACGTCACGCGGCCACGCATCTGATCGCGGCCGGCACGCCGATCGGCCCCTACGACGCATTGATCGCAGGGCAGGCGCGTGCCCGGCACCTGGTGCTCGTCACGCACAACGTCCGCGAATACGAGCGCGTTCCGCGGCTGCAGTTCGAAGACTGGCTCGCCGAGCCGGACGAAGGCTGAACGGTCGATCATGCAGAGTCGACACTAACGAACCAGCCGGGCGAATACTGAGACGATTATAAAAAATACCAAAACAAACCGCCCGTCGATAATGCGCAAACGTTTTGTCGGAATTCAATAAGACGGATGTTGCGCGCATGAATAAAACAATGAATTTCCGCTATTCCGGCGATTCGTCGAGCACCGCAGCCGTACGGGGCATGGCGGCGGAAAGTTAACGGCAAATCCGCAAAAAACTTTAGGCATTTCCGCGCGCAATTAATCATTGCGATTTCCTCGATGACCGATTGGTTTTCGGTCATCGGACAGTCATACACCATCCCCGATAATGCGGCGCTCATTCTTTCAATAGACAAATGGGCGATCGAACCCGGATCGCCGCGGGGAGCTGTACTCATGACCATCCGTCATCGCATTACGCTGCTAGTCGTCCTGACGTTCTTCGCGCTGTCCGCGATCGGCGTCTACGCCGTGTACCAGACGCGCAAGAGCGCGTCCGAGGTGCGTCAGGTCACCCAGGGAATCGTGCCGAGCGCGCTTGCGTCGGCGGATCTCGTCGCCGACGTGAAGAACATCCAGATCGCGACGATGACGCTCGTCTACGCGCCCGACGCGAACACCGCCGCGCAGGCGCGCGACGAGCTGAAGGCGAAGCAGGCTGCACTGCGCGCCGCGCTCGACGGGCAGGCGAAATCGGCGGTCGGCCGCGCGCAGGAAGGGCTCGTCGCGCAGGCGAAGGACAGCGCCGCGAACTATTTCGCGGCGATCGACGACACCGTGAAGATGAAGACGGACGGCAAGGCCGAGATGGCGCAGGCGTACCTGTTCGCGAACGTCGCGCAGTATCGCGACGAACTCGAAAGCATCGTCGACACGCTGCGCGTCGAGAAGAACCGCCAGAAGGACGACGCGATCGGCGCGTTGAACGGGATGCTCGCGACCACGGCGACCGCGATCGCGGGCGTCGCCGGCACGGTGATCGTGCTGCTGACCGCACTCGGCTTCGTGCTGTATCGCCAGATCACGCGCCCGCTGATCGGGATGCAGACGGCGATGAGCGAGATCGCGACGAGCCAGGATTTCACGCGCCGCGTGCCGGTGGGCCGGATGGACGAAATCGGCCATTCGATCGTCGCGTTCAACGGGATGATCGAGAAGATCCAGGAGAACGCCGCGCAACTGAAGCAGAAGACAGCCGACATCCAGGCGATGCTGCAGAATATGCAGCAGGGCATCCTGACCGTCGTCGAAGGCGGCGTCGTGCATGCGGAGTATTCGGCGTACCTCGAAACCATCTTCGAGACGAACGACATCGCCGGGCGCGACCTGATGGCGCTCGTGTTCGACGATTCGGCGATCGGCGCCGACGCGCGCTCGCAGGTCGACGCGGCCGTGCATGCGTGCCTCGGCGAGGACAGCATGAACTTCGAGTTCAACGAGCATCTGCTCGTCAACGAAGTCGCGAAGCGGATGCCGGACGGCCGAGAGAAGTGGCTCGACCTGAGCTGGTCGGCGATCACCGACGAGACCGACACCGTGGTGCGCCTGATGTTGTGCGTGCGCGACGTAACCGAGATCCGCGAGCTGACCGCGCAGGCCGGCGAACAGCAGCGGCGCCTCGAGATGATCGGCGAGATTCTGTCGATCAGCCAGGACAAGTTCCACGACTTCGTGCACAGCGCGAAGGGCTTCCTCAGCGAGAACGAACGGATGATCCGCCAGCACGAGCGCGTCGATCACTCGATCGTCGCGGCGCTGTTCCGCAACATGCACACGATCAAGGGCAATGCACGCACGTACAGCCTGCAGCACCTGACGAACATCGTCCACGAAGCGGAGCAGGCGTACGAATCGCTGCGCCGCGCGGACGGCGGCCCCGAGTGGAACCGCGACGCGCTGATGGACGACCTGGCGCGCGTGCGCGAGGCCGTCGACCACTACGCGACGATCAACGCGGTCACGCTCGGCCGCAGCGGCGAGCCGGCACCGAATGGCGCCGATTTCCTGATGGTCGAGCGCGCGCACATCAGCGAGAGCCTGCGCGTGCTCGACGGCGCGGATCCGGCGAACGCGTCCGACTGGCACGCGGCGCGCGATGCGGTGCGCCGCATGCTGAGCCAGCTCGGCACGCAAGGGATCGGCGACGCGCTCGGCGGCGTGATCGAATCGCTGCCGTCGCTCGCGGCCGAGCTCGGCAAGCCGGCGCCCGTCGTGCATATCGACAGCCACGGCCAGCGCGTGCGCAGCGAGATCGTCGCGACGCTGAAGAACGTGTTCATGCACCTGCTGCGCAATGCGATCGACCACGGGATCGAATCGTCCGACGCGCGGCGCGCGGCCGGCAAGCCGGCGTCCGGCACGATCGACATCGCGGTCGGCGTGGGCGGCGGCGAACTGTGGTTCGTGCTCGCCGACGACGGCCGCGGCCTCGCGCTCGACCGGATTCGCGGCATCGCGCGCGAGCGCGGCTGGATCGATGCCGCGAGCGAAGCGGCGCTGTCCGACGAGGACGTCGCCGAGCTGATCTTCCGGCCGGGCTTCTCGACCGCTCAGATGGTGACCGAAGTATCGGGGCGCGGCGTCGGCATGGACGCGGTGCGCAACTTCCTGAAGCGCGACGGCGGCGATATCGCGCTGCGCTTCACCGACGATCGCGTCGGCGCGCCGTATCGCGCGTTCGAGACGATCGTGTCGCTGCCGGCGCGCTTCGCCGCGGACGGTGCCGCGCACGGCGCGGGGCACGCGCAGCGCGCGCGCAGCGCGGATATCGGCGCGGCGGAGTGACGGCGTGATCGTGCAGGCATGGATGATCCAGATGGCCGCCGCGCTGGCGGGCGGAGGGGGTGTCGCGGTCGCGGCGGCGGTCATGTTTCGCGTGATGCGCCAACGGCTCGTCGCGTCGATGGAACGCGACACGCACGCGTTACGCGGTGCGCTCGACGCAGCCGCCGCACGCGCCGATGAAGCGGCGTCGGCGCATGCGCAGGCAGCCGACGCATGGGCGCAACGCGAGGCGCAGCTGGAGGAGGCGCTGACGCGCGAGGCATCCGCGAACGGCGCGCAGCGCGACGCGGTGCAGGCGCTGTCGGCCGAGCGCGCCGCGCTCGCGCAGCATGCGCTGAAGATCGCCGACGAAGCCGCGCGTTTGCGCGGGCTCGCCGGCACGTTCGAGCGCTGGCACGAGCAGATGATCTCGCTGACCACGCAGAACCAGGACATGCGCGCGAAGAACCAGGAGCTGTCGGCGATCGTCGCGCACGTGTCGATCGTGTCGCTGAACGCGTCGATCGAGGCCGCGCGTGCAGGCACGGCCGGGCGCGGCTTCTCGATCGTCGCGAGCGAGGTGCGCGGGCTGGCCGCGCGCTCGCAGGAGCTGTCGAACAGCTATCGCGACAGCCTGAACCGCAACGATCTCGTGACGGCCGCGACGTTCCAGGACATCCAGGCCGGCGGCAAGATGATCACGGCCGCGCTCGCGACCGTCGAGACGCTGGCCGGGCAACTGCATGCACGGATCGAAGGAGAGGCCGCGTGATCAGCGCGCAGGCGAGGGCCGGTTTCGAGCGGATCTTCTTCGATGCCGCGCGCACGCGGCTCGCGGCCGGCGGCGTGTGCGACATCCGGCCGGCCGCCGGGCATGAACACGATGCGCCGGATCGCGTGCAAGCGAAGTCGCGATCGAAGCCGAAAGTGACCGGACATGTCGTCGTGCTGACGATCTCGGCGCTGCATTTCCGGCTGCTGCTCGCGCTGCGCTTCAGCGACGACGACGCGACGCGTCGCCATTTCGCCGGTGCGACGGCGGGCGCGAACAGCCAGCGGCCGCTGACCGACGCGTTCATGGAAGTCGCGAACCTGTGTTGCGGCGCGATCAACCAGGCGCTGACCGCGCCGTTTCCCGATCTCGGGATGTCGACGCCTTACCTGCTGAGCGGCGCGAGCCTCGACTTCATGCACGCGCTCTCGCCCGATTACGTGGCCGCATACGACCTGACGCTCGACGGCGACGTGCGGGTCGGCGCGACGCTGTGCGTGTGCGCGAACGCGCCGGTCGATTTCCACGTGCCGGAAACGGCCACGGTCGATACCGGCGGCGAGCTCGAACTGTTCTGACCGACCATCAGGAATCCATCAGATGACCGAAGACCAACCCGTCAGCAAGGTGCTCGTACTCGACGACAGCCGCGTGCACGCCGACGCGATCAAGCGTTTCTGCGACGCGCACAACCTGGTCGGCCTGACCGTGCGGCGCAGCCGGCTGCTGAAGGTGCTGCGCTCGAACATCGATCTCGGCGCGATCCTGCTGGCCGAGGATTACGGCGGCTCGCCGGCCGAGAGCGCGATCATCGCGACGCAAATCGACGCGCTGCGGCCCGAGCTGCCGATCATCCTGCGCCGCGAATCGCTCGCGTCGCGCGACGGGCTGCCCGATGCGCTCGCCCGTGTCGCGTGCGCGGCCTACGTCGCCGACGACATGACGCCGCTCGCGCGCGCGATCGACGAATATCTGTTCGGCCGCGACTACCCGAACGCGCTGGTGCGCGGCATCTCGGAGATCACCGAGGCGCGCCTCGACGGCCTGTTTCCGGGCATGACGATCGAGCACGACACGCCGTGCATCGTGCGCGACCAGATCATCTTCGGCGAAGTGTTCAGCCTGATCGCGCTCGAAAGCGCATGGTGCCGCGGCTACATGCTGTTGCAGACGAGCGAGCAGCCGCTGCTCGACATGATCGGCGGCACGCGCGACGGCGGCCGCGCGCCGGATTTCCGCGACGTGAACAGCGTGCTGGGCGAGCTGACCAACCTCGTGTGGGGCGCGTTCAAGAACCGCTATCTCGGCGACGCGGAGGCGCTGGCGCGCCATCCGGTGCAGGTGCCGCTCGTCGTCAATCACAAGCAGAAGTTCATCTCGTTCGGCGGCGACTGTCCGCAGCTCTGCTTCAAGTACCGGATGACCGATCCGGCCTCGGGGCGCTCGGTCCGTCTCGACCAGCGTTTCGTGTTCAGCCTCAGCTGGTCGCCGGAGGATTTCCGCGAATCGGTGCAGGACGTCGGGCCGATGGTCGAGTCCGGCGAACTCGAACTGTTTTGAATGTTGAAGTCGGCAACGACGAAAAGGGGAATACGACATGGCAAAGATTCTGGTGGTCGACGATTCGGGCACGGTGCGCGACGAAGTCGCGGGCTTCCTGCGCAATCACGGGCTCGACGTCGCGACGGCCGTCGACGGCAAGGACGGGCTCGCGAAGCTGAAGGCGACGCCCGGCGTGCGCCTCGTGATCAGCGATGTGAACATGCCGAACATGGACGGGCTGACGATGGTCGAGAAGATTCGCGGCGAACTGGCGAACACGGCGGTCAACGTCGTGATGCTGACGACCGAGAGCAGCCCGGCGATGAAGGAGCGCGGCAAGGCCGCCGGCGTGAAGGGCTGGATCGTGAAGCCGTTCAAGGGCGACGCGGTGCTCGACGCGCTGAAGAAGCTCGCGGGCTGACGCGCCCGCGGGCCGTCGAACGGTTGCGCGCGCAATTTACAGCGCGCCGGGATGTCCGTATCCTGCCGGATGCCGAGGGCGGCGTGGCGGCGCATCGTGCGCCGCACGCCCGGCATTGACGAACATCAGGAACGGAACGAAACCGATGGCATCCGAATACGGGCGACCCGCTGCGCGGCGCACGGGAATGCAGATCGCGAAGGGCGTCGTTTTTACCATCGTGGGCACGTGCATCCTGATCGGCGTCGCGCTGTACGCGCAGTCGACGCGCGAATTCCTGCGAACGTCGGTCGTCGTGCCGGGGCGTGTCGTCAAGCTGAACGCGGGCACGCATCATCCGGAGATCGCGTTTACGACGCTCACGGGCGAGCGGGTCGAATATGCGCAGGGCGGCGACGTCAGCGTGCAGGACGGCGCGACGGTCGAAGTGCGCTATGCGCCGGACGCGCCGAAGATGACCGCGCGGATGAATACGTTCGGCGCGATCTGGGGCGGCGTGCTGGCGATCGGCGCGATGGGGGCGGTGTTTTTCGCCGTCGGCGTCGGTCAGTTGTGGTCGGGTGTGCGTGCATGGCGCAGCGGGCGGAACGCGACCGCGCGCTGACGCCCTGAAGCGTGGAGGCTGGCTATCGGCTCGCCGCCGCCGTCGCGAACTCCTCGACGACGGCTTCGATCACCGCCTGCACGCGCGCGGTCTTGTAGAGATCGGCATGGGCGACGAGCCACACGTCGAAATGATTGCACCGCTGCGGCATGAGTCGCACGAGTTCCGGCTCGGTGTCGGCGCGGAAGCACGGCAGTTCCGAAATTCCGAGCCCCGCCAGCGTCGCCTCCACCAGCATCATCGTCGACGAGGTCTGGAACATCACGCGGCCGCGCGACGTCGGCTCGCCGCACAGCGCGTCCCACATCGTCGGCACCACCGGCTGCTGATACATCACCAGATCGTGCCCGTCGAACGCGCTGCCCGCGACCGGTTCGCCCCGTTCGGCCAGGTAGGCGCGCGATGCGTAGATGCCCGTTTCGAGATGCCCGAGCCGCCTGGCGATCAGGTCCGGCGATTCCGGCCGCAACGTGCGGATCGCGAGATCCGCCTCGCGGCGCGTGAGGTTGGTGATTTGCGCCGACGTCACGCACACGACGTCGATGCCGGCATGCCGGCGCCGCACGCGGGCGATCGCGGGCACGACGAAGCGCTTGCCGAGCGTGTCGGTCGTCGCGATCCGCACGGACCCGGCCAGTTGCTCGTCGAGCCCCATCACCCGGCGTTCGATCGTGAGCGACGCGCGCTCCATCGTTTCGGCCGGTTCAAGCAGCGCTTCGCCCGCGGTCGTCAGTACATAGAGGGACGGCGTGCGCAGAAACAGCCGGGCCGACAGTTCGTCCTCGAGCGCGGCGATCCGGCGCCCGACCGTCGCCTGGTCGACGTTCAGCTGCGCCGCGGCGCCGCGCAGCGTGCCGGTGCGCGCCAGCGCAAGGAAGAAGCGGGCGTTGTCCCAGTTCATACGGACTGATTGTGTCATCGGGCAGGCGGCGACGGACGGGAAACGATGATGCAAATCTGCATCGGGGAAATGCGAAATTATCACTTTTCCGCATCGCGCGCCCGGTCCTAGACTTCCGGCATCCGCATGGAGGTGTCATGTCCGATTGCCGTTCCGTTTCCGTCCCCGTTCCCCTCGCTGTGGCGGCCCCGAGCCGCGCGACGAAGCGCGAGCAGCGCCTGACGCTCGCGCTCGTCGCGGTCGGCATGTTCATGGCGGTGCTCGATTCGACGATCGTCAACGTCGCGCTGCCGGCGATGCGCACGAGCCTCGGCGCGACGGTCGCGGAACTCGCGTGGATCGTCGACGACTATACGCTCAGCTTCGCCGCGCTGATCCTCGCGGGCGGTGCGCTGTCCGACCGGTTCGGCGCGAAGCGCGTGTACCTTGCCGGATTGGCGCTGTTCGTCGGCGCATCGGCGGCGTGCGGCGTCGCGTCGTCGGTGGCGATCCTCGTGGCCGCGCGCTTCGTGCAGGGCATGGGTGCCGCGCTCTTTTTGCCCGCATCGCTCGCGATCGTGCGCAGCACGTTCGACGTGCCGGCCGAGCGCGCGCGGGCAATCGCGGTGTGGGCCGGCATCGCGTCGGTCGCGGTCGCGGTGGGGCCGGTGCTGGGCGGCATCCTCGTCGACGATTTGGGCTGGCGCAGCGCGTTCCTGATCAACGTGCCGACCGGCGCGGTCGCGTTTGCCGGCGCGGCGGCGCTCGTTCGCGCATCGGTCGCGCGGGATGTGCGCCACTTCGACTGGGCCGGCCAGTGCGTCGGTGCGGCGGCGCTCGGCGCGCTATGTTTCGCGGTGATCGAATTGCCGACCCGCGGCGCCGGCGCCACGGAGGTCCGCGCCGCATTGCTGATCGCCGCGCTCGCCGCCGGGGTACTGGTCGTCGTCGAGCGGCGGGCGCGCCATCCGATGGTGCCGCTCGCGTGGTTTCGCAATCGCGTGTTCGTCGCGATGAACCTGATGGGCAGTCTCGTCTATGTCGGCTACTTCGGGTTGCTGTTCGTGTTGAGCCTGTACCTGCACGGGCGCTTCGGCATGAGCGCGCGGCAAATCGGGCTGACGCTGCTGCCGTTCGCGCTGAGTCTGTCGCTCGGCAATCTGCTGTCGGGAAAACTGCATGGCCGCGTTCGTCCGGTCACGCTGATGGCGAACGGTCTTGCGATGGCCGCGCTGGCCATTCCGGCGATCGCGCTTGCGCTCGCGCTGCATGCGCGGTGGCCGGTGGTCTGGAGCGCCATGGCCGCCTTCGGAACCGGGACCGCGTTGTCGGTCGCGCCGATGATCGCGACGGTGCTCGAACAGGTGCCTGCCGACGCGGCGGGCGTGGCATCCGGGTTCCTCAACGCGGCACGTCAGGCCGGCAGCCTGCTCGGCGTGGCCGTGGCAGGCGCCGCGACGATACTGTTGCCGGATCTGACCGATGCGCTGTGGGCGGTCGCGGCGCTCGGCTGCGTCGCCTATGCGATCGCCGCGCTGGCCGCGAGGACGGCAGGCCGCGCGGACGCCGCGCAACGACGCCGTTGACGCGAGACGGGCACGGGCGTTGCGCATGGCCGGCTGACCGCCACGCATGCGCGTGCGCGTGCGGCACCGCGGCTGGACGCCGTGCGGAATGTGGAGGACCATTTCGTGACGATGCCGCGAACGGACGGATAAGCGTTTCGTCCGGTCGCGCTGCATCGAAACCTGCCGAACCCGTCAAGCGGAACACCATGGAACCCATTCACGAGACAGCCGAGCCGATCCTGCTGCGCGACGCGCACGACGGCGTCGTCACGCTGCGCCTGAATCGCCCGCAGCAGTTCAACGCGTTGTCCGAAGCGATGCTCTCGGCGCTGCACGATGCCTTCGATACGCTGGCCGCCGATCCGCACGTGCGCTGCGTCGTGCTGGCCGCCGAAGGCAAGGCGTTCTGTGCCGGCCACGACTTGCGGCAGATGCGCGGCAAGCCCGAACTCGACTACTACCGCACGCTGTTCGCGCACTGCAGCCGCGTGATGCTCGCGATGCGCGCATTGCCGGTGCCGGTGATCGCGCGCGTGCATGGCATCGCGACGGCGGCCGGCTGCCAGCTCGTCGCGGCATGCGACCTCGCGATCGCGGCCGATACCGCGCGCTTCGCGGTGTCGGGCATCAATGTCGGGCTGTTCTGCTCGACGCCGGCCGTCGCGTTGAGCCGCAACGTCGCGGCCAAGCGCGCGTTCGACATGCTGGTGACCGGCCGTTTCGTCGATGCGGCGACGGCCGCCTCGTGGGGGCTCGTCAACGAAGCCGTGCCCGAGGACGCGCTCGATGCGGCCGTCGCGCGCAAGGTCGCGGAGATCGTCGCGAAGAGTCCGGCCGCGGTGCGGGTCGGCAAGCAGATGTTCTATCGTCAGCGCGAGTTGCCGCTCGACGAAGCGTATGCGTACGCGGGCGACGCGATGGCGCGCAACATGATGGAAGAGGATGCGGGCGAGGGGATCGACGCATTCCTCGAGAAGCGCAAGCCGACGTGGCGTTCGTGATGCGGTGACGGAGGTGGGCAGGGACCGCGTTGTCTCCCCGACGGTGGGTGCAACGCGCTACGACGTGGCGCGTTGCCGCCGGTGCGCGAGGTGGTTCGCCGCAAAGCAGACGGGCCGCCAACGCGGCCCGCAAGCAAGTGGAACGGCATGCGCGGCGACACGGTGACGCCCCGCCGCAGCGCCTCCGGTCAGCGCCCGTAGCTCCCCGTCCGCAGCGCCGGCTGCACGGTCGACGCGCCGGGCGGCACGATCACGACCGGCACGCGGCG
Organism: Burkholderia sp. CpTa8-5; assembly: GCF_017815045.1. NCBI lineage: Bacteria > Pseudomonadati > Pseudomonadota > Betaproteobacteria > Burkholderiales > Burkholderiaceae > Burkholderia > Burkholderia sp. CpTa8-5. The sequence continues at coordinate 9,105 of NZ_JAGIQD010000038.1, read as the reverse complement.
CGCGAGCGCGCACATCAGCTCGTAGCCGATCGTGCCGCTGGCTTCCGCGACGTCGTCCACCTTCACCTGGTCGCCCCACAGCTCGACGCTCGAGCCGATGCCCGCGTTCGGGCACGGCGTCAGGTCGACGGTCAGCATGTCCATCGACACGCGGCCGACGACGCGCGTCATCACGCCGTCCACCGCGATCGGCGTGCCGGTCGGCGCGTGGCGCGGATAGCCGTCCGCGTAGCCGCACGCGACGACGCCGATCCGCATCGGGCGGTCGGCCGTGAAGCGGCGGCCGTAGCCGACCGTTTCGTCGGGCGCGAGCGTCTGCACGCCGATGATCTTGCTGGTCAGCGTCATCGCGGCCGTCAGCGGCGTGTCCGCGATATCCCGCGCCGCGCCGGTCGGCGACGCACCGTACAGGATCGTGCCGGGCCGCACCCAGTCGCGGTGCGCGCGCGGATGCCACAGCACGGCCGCCGAATTCGACACCGAGCGCTCGCCCGGAATCCCGGCCGTGGTCGCATCGAACTGGTCGAGCTGCCAGTCGACTTCGCCTTCGTCGGCGTTCGCAAAATGCATCATCAGCGTGATCTTGCCGATCGACGGCGCGCTCGCCGCGCGTTCCCACGCGGCGCGGAACACGGCCGGCCGGTAGCCGAGCCGGTTCATGCCGGAATTCATCTTCAACTGGATGTCGAGCGGCTGCCGCGGCTTCGCGGCGATCAGCAGGTCGAGCTGTTCGTCGCAGTGCACGGCGACCGTCAGCCGGTGGCGATCGGCCAGCTCGACGTCGGCCGGTTCGAAGACGCCTTCGAGCAGCAGCACGGGCTTGTCCCAGCCGAGCTCGCGCACGCGCACGGCTTCGTCGAGATCGAGCAGCGCGATGCCGTCGGCGGCCGCGAGGCCCGGGTAGATCCGTTCGATGCCGTGGCCGTACGCGTTGGCCTTGATCACGGCCCACACGCGCGATGGCGCGACGGTGCGGCGGATGAAGTCGAGGTTGTGGCGAACGGCGTCGGGGCGGATATGGGCGACGATGGGACGGGGCATGGCAAGGGCTCGGGTCGGATGTCGTTCGGCGCAGGGTAGCGCGGGGGAAAAGGGGCTGGCCGGGGCTGGCCGCGCGCGGGGCGCGTCAAGCCAGTGTTGAGCGCTATGTTATGGGTGTTCGACCAGTTTTAATTAACGTATTTATCGACGATTTGGTGGAAATTTTGGCGGCGGCGCGGGCCGGGCGCCGTCATCCGCGGCGTGTGCGGCCGAGTCTCCCGTCTAGAAAACCCGTGCGCGAACGGCACGGCGCAATGCTAAGCTCTCGGCGATCTTGTCATTGATCAATGTAATCATAACGGAGGAGACTTTGATGACGACGTCCCAGCTGTGCCTGTTCATCGTGGCGCTGTTGCCGTTCCCGATGACGTTCCTCGCCAAGGCCCGCAAGGGTTACGACAACCGTACGCCGCGCGACTACCTGGCGAAGCTCGAAGGCTGGCGCGCCCGCGCGCAGGCCGCGCATCAGAATTCATGGGAAGCGCTCGCGCTGTTCGCGGTCGCGCTGCTGGTGGCGTGGCACAACGGCGCGAACGTGCATCGCGTCGACCAGCTCGCGATCGCGTTCGTCGCGATCCGCGTCGTCTATGCGCTGATGTACCTGCTGAACTGGGCGTCGCTGCGTTCGCTCGTATGGTTCGGCGGCATGGCGTGCGTCGTCGGGCTGTTCTTCGCGACGCCGTAAGCGGCCGCCCACGGGCAACGCGCCGCCGGCATTGCGTGCGGGCGCTCGTCAGGCGCCGCCCGCGCCTCGTGCGTGACTGTCATTGGATGCGGGCGCAACGATCTTCGACACGAACGGCGGCGCGTCCGCTTCGCTGCGCAGGAACGCGATCAACGGATCGAGCAGCCGGTGCCGCGTCGACGGATGGCGGCGCAGCACGAAGCGCCATGACGCATCGCGTGCGAGACGCGGCACCAGCGGCACCAGGCGCCCGCTGCGCAGTTCGGGCTCGATCAGCGGCACGCGGCCGAGCGCGATGCCCGCGCCGCCGACGGCCGCGCCGATCACCTGGCTGAAGCTGCTGTAGCGGACGATCTTCGTGTCGAAGTCGTCCGGCAAGCCGAAGTGCACGGCCCAGTTGCGCCAGTCGATCTCGGGGCTGTCCTCGTGCATCTCCTGCAGCAGCCGCGAGCGGCAGACGTGCTCCGATGCGTACGGAAACAGTTCGGGGCTGCAGACCGGAAACACGGTTTCCCGGATCAGCACGTCGTCGTCTGCGCGCAGCCGATGCGCGGGCACGTGCACGATCGCCAGATCGACGCTGCTGCGCGCGAAATCCGGCTCGTCGTCGAGCACGACCGCATGCAGCGGGGTGTCGGGATGCAGCGACGAGAATTCCGCGAGACGGCGCGCGAGCCACATCGACGAAAACGGCGCGTTGGCGGACACGGTGAGCCGTTGCGCGGTGCCGCGAATCTCGGCGCACGCGTCGGTCAGACGCGACAGCGCATCGCCGACCGCCGGCAGCAGCCGCGCACCGGCCGGCGTGAGGCTGATGCCGCCGAGCCCCGTGCTGCGTTCGAGCAGTCGCGCGCCGAGCGATTCCTCCAGCGAACGGATCTGGTGGCTGACCGCGCTGGTCGACACGTTCAGCTCGGCCGCCGCGCGCGCGAACCCGCCGAGGCGGACGGCCGCCTCGAAAGCACGCAGCGCGCTGAGGGGAGGAAGGTGCGACATGCGGGGTATTGTAGTTGACTCAACACCCGTTGAAAAATCATCTTTTGCCGCGCGCGGGCGGCGCGGGTAGCCTCGATCCGGTCCATAAAAACGCAACGAAACACCGACCGGAGGGCTGCATGTATTTCGACCGACGACTATGGGCAATGATGGCGGGACTGCGCTGGCGCGTGGCGGCTGCCGTCGCGCTCGGGCTGCTCGCGATGGGTGTCGGCATCCTGCGCTTCGTGTTTCTCGGCCGCGTGCTGGCGCTGGTGTTTTCCGGCGCGCCGGCGCGCGGCATCGGCGAGGCCGTCGCCGCAACGGCGGCTTGCGTGCTGCTGCGCGCATGGCTCGACCATCGCCGCACGGTGCTCGCGCAGCAGACGGCGGGCCGCGTGCAGGCGACGCTGCGCGCGCGGCTGTTCGACCGGATCGCCGCGCTCGGCCCCGCGTGGTTCAGCGGCGAACGCACGGGCGGCGTGATGCTGGCCGTCGTCGACGGCGTCGAGCAGTTGCAGACCTTCTTCGGCGTCTACCTGCCGCAGCTCGCGATCGCCGCGTGCGCGCCGGTCATGATCTTCGCGGTGCTCGCGTGGTGGGATGTGCCGACGGCCGCGATCCTGCTGGTCGCGGCGCTCGTCACGCTCGCGCTGCCGCAACTCGTGCATCGCGCCGACAAGCGCGCGGCGCTCGCGCGTTCGACCGCGTTCAAGGCGTTCGGCGAGGAGTTTCTCGACGCGGTGCAGGGCCTGCCGACGCTGAAGGCATTCGGGCAGAGCACCGCGTTCGGCGCGAAGCTGGCCGCGAAGGCGCGCGCGCTGTCGGACAGCACGTTCTGGGTGCTCGCGCTCGGGCTGCTGACGCGGCTCTTCACGGATCTCGGCACCGGCCTCGGCGCGGCCGCGGCGATCGCGGTGGGCGCGTGGCGCGTGCAGCACGGCGACATGAGCCTCGAAGCGCTGCTGATCGTGCTGATGGCCGGCAGCGAGATCTTCCGGCCGCTGCGCGACCTGCGCGCGGTGCTGCATCAGGGGATGATCGGCCAGTCGGCGGCGAATGCGGTCCATGCGCTGCTCGACGCGGGCGGTCATGCGCGTTCCGTCGACGCGCCGCGCGTAGCGGGCCTGCGGCCGGAGATCGTGTTCGACGACGTCAGCTTCGCGTATCCGGGGCGCCGCGCGGACGCGCATGCGGCGTTGAGCTTCACGGTGCGCGAGGGCGAGACGGTCGCGATCGTCGGGCCGAGCGGGGCCGGCAAGTCGACCATCGTGCGGCTGCTGCTGCGCCAGCACGACGCGCAGGGCGGTGCGGTCCGGATCGGCGGCCACGACGTGCGCACGCTCGATGCCGACCAGGTGCGCGAGATGATCGCGGTCGTCGCGCAGGATGCGACGCTGTTCGACGGCAGCGTCGCCGACAACCTGCGGCTCGGCCGCCCGGACGCGAGCGACGCGGACATGATCGCCGCCGCGCGCGCGGCCAACGCGCACGATTTCATCTCGTCGCTGCCCGACGGCTATGCGACGCGCATCGGCGAACGCGGGCTGATGCTGTCGGGCGGCCAGCGCCAGCGGATCGCGATTGCCCGCGCGCTGCTGCGCGACGCGCCGATCCTGTTGCTCGACGAGGCGCTGTCGTCGGTCGATGCGGAGAACGAAGCACTGATCCAGCAGGCGCTCGACCGGCTCACGCGCGGGCGGACGACGCTCGTGCTCGCGCACCGGCTGTCCAGCGTGATCGGCGCCGATCGCATCCTGGTGCTCGACCAGGGGCAGGTCGTCGACGAAGGGACGCATGCGGCGCTGATCGCGCGCGACGGCCCGTATCGACGGCTGATGGGGCCGCAGCTGGAAGCGGTCGCCGAAACCGTCGGCGCGGCGGCGGTGGCCGGCGCGACCGCGCGCGCGTCGTCGGCCCCGCAAGTGCGGCCGCTGAACGACGACGCGGCGACGATCGGCTGGCCGGAGACGTTGCAGACGCTGCTGCGCTTCGTGCGTCCGTGGAAGGGCAAGGTCGTGCTCACCGTGCTGTTCGGGATCGGCCGCGTGCTCGCGTTCATCGGTGTGGGTGTGATCGGCGCATGGGTGGTCGGCGCGGTGCCGACCGGCCATGTCGGCACCGGGCTGGTGGCCGCGCTGCTCGTGATCGCGCCGGTCGCGGCCGTGCTGCACTGGCTCGAATCGTGGCTCGCACACGACATGGCGTACCGGCTGCTCGCGGAAATGCGCATCGCGCTGTTCGCGACGCTCGAACGGCTCGCGCCGGCCGGGCTGCTGCGCCGCCGCTCCGGCGATCTCGTGGCGCTCGCGACGCAGGACGTCGAGACCGTCGAGTATTTCTACGCGCATACGCTCGCACCCGCGTTCGTCGCGGTGCTCGTGCCGGCCGGGGTGCTGGTGTTGCTCGCGTCGGTCGCGTGGCCGCTCGCGCTGGTGCTGCTGCCGTTCCTGCTGTGGGCCGGGCTCGCGCCCGTGCTGGCCCGGCGCGACGTCGACCGGCTCGGCACCGGCGCGCGCGACGCGCTCGGCCAGCTTGGCGCGCATCTGACCGAAACGATCCAGGGGCTCGCGGAACTCACCGCGTTCCAGGCGATTGCGCGCCGGCGCGCGGCGTTCGTCGCCGAAGTCGATGCGTACCGCCGGCAGCGCGCGAAGCTGCTCGACGATCTGTCGATGCAAAGCGCCACGCTGGAAGTTGCGAGCGGGCTCGGCGGACTGGCCGTCGCGGCGCTCGGTGCGTGGTGGTGCGCTCGCGGCGGGTTTCCGCGCGAGTCGTTGCCGCTGCTGGTGCTGGTCGCGGGGGCCGCGTTCATGCCGGTGGCCGAGATCGGCCAGGTCGCGCGCCAGCTTGCCGACACGATCGCGTCGACGCGCCGCTTGCGCGCGCTGGAGAAGGAGCCCGTGACGGTGACGGACGGCACGCACGCGATGCCGGGCAATTCGGCGGTGCGGTTCGACGCGGCGTCGTTCACGTATCCGGGGCGCAGCGTGCCCGCGATCGACCGCGTGAGCTTCGAGGTGCCGGCCGGCAGCACGGTCGCGCTGGTCGGCGCATCGGGCGCCGGCAAGTCGACGATCGCGAGTCTGCTGCTGCGCTTCTGGGATCCGCAGCAGGGCCGCGTGACGCTCGGCGGCGTCGACCTGCGCGACCTGCGGCTCGACGATCTGCGGCAGCACATCGCGCTCGTTGCGCAGGATACCTACCTGTTCAACGACACGCTCGAAGCGAACATCCGGCTCGCGGCGAGCGACGCGTCCGACGCGGACGTGCGGCGCGCGATCGACCACGCGGCGCTCGGCGACTTCGTCGCGCGGCTGCCGGACGGGCTCGCGACGCGCGTCGGCGAGCGCGGCGTGCAGTTGTCGGGCGGCCAGCGTCAGCGCGTGGCGATCGCGCGCGCGTTCCTGAAGGATGCGCCGGTGCTGATCCTCGACGAGGCGACGTCGCACCTCGACACGATCAGCGAACAGCAGATCCGCGCGGCGCTGGAGGACCTGATGACGCAACGCACGTCGATCATCATCGCGCACCGCCTGTCGACCGTGCGCCATGCCGACCTGATCCTCGTGATCGAGCAGGGCGCGGTGATCGAGGCCGGCCGCCACGGGGAGCTGATGGCGCGGCAGGGCGCGTATGCGCGGCTCGTGTCGCATCAGGCGAGCGGGGTCGCGGCGTGACCGCGCGGTGTGCCGGCCGCATCCGGTGTTGTCGATCGCGGGCTATTGACAACATATGTTGCGTCATTGTCTAATTCGTCATCGTGCGTTGCGAACGTCTGGCCGCGTGCGTCCCGACATCGTTTGACGGGGCCGGCCAATCGGGCGCACGCTGCATGGCGGCCGAATTGATCCTATTGCACGACATCCGCGTGCGCCTGGGCGAGCTCGCCCGCCCGGTATGCGACGCGTACATGCAGTAGAGCGACGCATGGCAGGCCGTGCGCCGCCGGCGCGGCCGTCCGTTCGTCGATGCGCTGCGGCAGGCTGCGCTCGCCGCATACCGCGGTCTCGTCGCGGAACTGGACGGGATCGCGGCTGGCGTCGGATGGCCGTCCGGGCACGCGCCGCACACATCCTGATCCATGAGGCCACGCATGACGACCGTTTTCCATCGCGCCCCGCGCGCCACCTTGCCCGTTGCCGTCGCAGGCGACGGCATCGAGATCATCGATTCGACCGGCAAACGCTATATCGACGCGTGCGGCGGCGCGGCCGTATCGTGTCTCGGTCACAGCAACCAGCGCGTGATCGACGCGATCAAGCGGCAGGCGCAGCAATTGCCCTACGCGCATACGTCGTTCTTCACGACGGAAGTGGCCGAGGAACTGGCCGACCGGCTCGTCGACGCCGCGCCGGCCGGGCTCGACCACGTATATTTCGTATCGGGCGGCTCCGAGGCGATCGAGGCCGCGCTGAAGCTCGCGCGCCAGTATTTCGTCGAGAAGGGCGAGCCGCAGCGCCGTCATTTCATCGCCCGGCGCCAGAGCTATCACGGCAATACGCTCGGTGCGCTCGCGATCGGCGGCAACGCATGGCGGCGCGAGCCGTTCCTGCCGCTGCTGATCGAAGCGCACCACGTGAGCCCGTGCTATGCGTACCGCGACCAGCAGGCCGGTGAAACCGACGAAGCGTACGCGCAGCGCCTCGCCGACGAGCTCGAACGGAAGATCGTCGAACTCGGCGCGGAAAACGTCGCGGCGTTCGTCGCGGAAACGGTGGTCGGCGCGACGGCCGGCGCGGTGCCGCCGGTGCGCACGTACCTGAAGAAGATTCGCGCGGTGTGCGACAAGTACGGCGTGCTGCTGATCCTCGACGAGATCATGTCGGGGATGGGGCGCACGGGTTACCTGTATGCGTGCGACGAAGACGGTGTCGCGCCCGATCTGCTGACGATCGCAAAAGGGCTCGGCGCGGGCTACCAGCCGATCGGGGCGACGCTCGTCAGCGACCGCATCTATCGCACGATCGTCGACGGCTCCGGCTTCTTCCAGCATGGTCACACGTACCTCGGACACGCGACCGCCTGCGCGGCCGCGCTCGAAGTGCAGCGCGTGATTACGGAAGAGAAGTTGCTCGACAACGTGAAGGCGCGCGGCGAGCAGTTGCGTGCGTCGTTGCGCGAGCACTACGGCGCGCATCCGCATGTCGGCGACGTGCGCGGCCGCGGGTTGTTCGTCGGCGTCGAACTCGTGCGCGATCGCGACACCAAGGCGACGTTCGACCCCGCGCTGAAGCTGCATGCGGCGGTCAAGCGCGAAGCGATGCAGCGCGGGTTGATGGTGTATCCGATGGGTGGCACGATCGACGGCGTGCACGGCGATCACATCCTGATCGCGCCGCCGTTCGTCTGTACCGCGCAGCAGATCGACACGATCGTCGAGCGGCTGTCCGGCGCGATCGGCGCGGCGCTCGCGTCGGCCGGCGCGTGAACCCCGACCTCACCGATTCCTCACCATGACAGACAGACTGCCTCCTTTCGATCCCGCGTCGGCCACCGACGAACAGAAGGCCGTGCTCGCCGATATTCTCAGCGGCCCGCGCGGCAACCTGAACGGGCCGTTCCTCGGCTGGATCGCGAGCCCCGAACTGGCCCAGCACGCGCAGAAGCTCGGCGCGTTCTGCCGCTATCGCACGGGGCTGCCGCTGCGGCTGTCGGAGCTCGCGATTCTGGTGACGGCCGCGCGCTGGCGCTCGCAGGCCGAGTGGCACATCCATCATCCGATCGCGCTCGAGGCCGGCGTGCCGGCCGCGACGGCCGACGCGATCCGGCTGGGCGTCGCGCCCGCATTCGAATCGGACGACGACGAGCTGATCCATGCGTTTGCCACCGAGCTGTACGACACGAAGCGCGTGAGCGATGCGACGTTCGCGCGTGCGCAGGCGCGCTTCGGCCACGAGACCGTGGTGAATCTCGTCGCGCTGCTCGGCTATTACGCGCTCGTCGCGATGACGCTCAACACGTTCGGTATGCGCGCAGACGGACAAACTGATTTGCCGTTTCCGGAATAATCGCCGCGGGTGCGTGCGTCGGCAGCCCGCCGCGCATGCATGCAGATTGCCGGAAAAGCCCGTATACGCGGGCGTTTCGGCACGGATCGGTCGGCTGTCTCGCCGCGTTGTAAGACGTACACCGCACGACTGCACCGTCAGAGCAGGAAATTTTCCCCGTCTCTAGAATTTCTTCGAAAGAGCTACGGGGGAAATATCGATGCGCTGGGTCCTGTTGATCGTGTTCATCAGAATTTGCTCCGAGAAACCCCGCCATTGATGGTGGGAAGGAAGGGCGTGCTGTTGACAGGCAGCTTCTTCCACGGGTTAGGATCATCGGCATGATCCTTGTCTACCGCTACCGCGTGAAGTCGCTCAACGGACTGCTCAACAAGCAGAGCCGTGCGGTGAACT
>NZ_JAGIQD010000037.1:0-48585 GCF_017815045.1 Burkholderia sp. CpTa8-5 | reverse complement strand
CCGGTGGCGGCGGCCGTCGCGGTCGCGAACCTGAAGCTGCTGCGCGACGAGGGGATCGTCGAGCGCGTGAAGACCGATATCGGGCCGTATTTCCAGCGCCGGCTGCGCGACGCGCTGGGCGACCATCCGATCGTCGGCGAGATCGCGGGGAGCGGGTTGGTTGCTGGCGTTCAGCTTGCGCGCGATCGTGAGCGGCGCGAGCGGTTCGATGCGAGTGTCGATATCGGCACGATCTGCCGCGACTTCTGCTTCAACGGCAACCTGATCATGCGCGCGACCGGCGACCGGATGCTGCTGTCGCCGCCGCTCGTGATCCGCGAGGCGGAGGTAGACGAGATCGTCGACAAGGCGAAGCGCGCATTCGATGCGACGGCGGAGCGGGTGGGGGACATGCGGTAAGCACGGTACACCTGCGTGCGGAAGGCGCGGCGTCGAATGACGCGGCGCCCGTATCGGGGCGGACACGCGCGCCGCCAAAACGAAAAGGGCCTGCGTCGTGAGACGCAGGCCCTTGAATTCTTTGGTGGGCGCCGTCGCAGGTAAAAGGCGAATCGGGCTCGTTCTTTCGTAGCGCCAATGAACAAACTGCCGCTGGTCTAGTGAATTGCCTGTCAACGGTGAGAGGTAGGCCGACGTGGCAGGTATGCGAAAATCATGCGCTTGATCCGGGGAGCTACCCATGCCGACATGCCCGAGCTTCTTTGAAGCCTTCCAGACGAACATGACCGCGCTGCATATGCCCGTTCCGACAACGCTTTTCGCGACGGTACAAACGTCGGTTGCGGCTGTCAGTACGATGATGGGGACGCTAAAGGCGCTTGGCCCCGACGCGACGGTGGGCGAAATGCTCGGTGCGACTACGCTAGTCGAAAAGGTCGGTGTTGTCGGCTCGATCCTTGGCAGCGCTTATCTGGGCGCGGTCATCGGTAGCCTGATGGTCGCAACCGATTCGACATTGGCGTGCGGCGCAGGCAAGGGCAACGCGAACACGTCGCTTGCAGTCGCTCGATGGGGCACACGCTATGGGCTGGCGATTCATCCGCTCGTCATGGCCCAAATCCTGCGGCATCCGGAGGTTCTCGCGCCCGGCCCGCATAGCTATTTCGGGTTGAAGATGAACACGGCGATCCGAGGTGCGCGATGAAGTGGATTGCCGACCGCCTACTTCTCATCGGCACGGCGATAGTCTGTTTCGCCGTCGCTTGGGCCATCATCGCCGGAACCGGCGAATGGTTCCCCACCGTCATGATGCTGATCGCGTTCGCAACGCTATGGGGCGATAACGCCCGCTTGCGAAAGCTACTCGAACAAAATGGCATCGATCCGCGACGGCGCAAGCGTTAGTCCTGGGAACGTCGGCGGTGCGCCTTAGCGTGTCGGACAGATGCGGAGCCGGTCGAGATAAGACACCGATGCATCCCGGCTATAGCGGAGTGCGCCTGTGCCCGCGCGACCTTCAGATGTGAACGATACGGAAAGTTCTGTCCCGTCGAATTGCTTTCATAGCATTTCGATTGGTTCCGTATCGCCGGCGCCAGCCCCCGTCCAAACTAGGCGTCGGACACGGCCTAAGCTTGCGATTCCGCCGCTGCCGCACACCTGTACGTGCACGAGGTAGCGCTTACCGACGCGGATGAGGCTGTTCGCGCGTTGTCGGTCGACGTTCGATAGGCGGCCGATGTTCGTTGGCACGGACCATTGGGTTCCGTTCTTGTCAGTGAATCGAAACGTTTCGAGAGTGCCGCCGCTCGGTGTGAACTGGATGCCCTCGACGGTGACGGGCCCGATGAATTGCGTGCAGTTGTCGCCGGGACGGTCGTAAACTTCGTCCATTTCTTCGAGTGCAGCGAGGCGCTCTACGGCCGCCGATTTACCCGTGAGATCCTTTGCTTGCCAGGTCGTGACGAGGCGTGCACGAGCGTTGACTGCTTGCGCGTCGGCGGGCGCCGAGAAGACTATCACCGCGCTCACGCACGCGGCGAATGCATAGCGTCGAGTTGGAATCACAGCGCCCCCGTTGCGTTGTCGTCTGTGAGCACATTCTAGCGTGCTGCTTTATCTCGACGCTTTGACGCGGCACGCGGGGTGATAACGTAGCGACACCGAAAGGCGTTCAATAAAATACCGGGGGCGCTATGTTCCGCAATTTCTTTCTTCGCCGCGCATTGACGGGTGCCGCGAGCCGCTTGGCGCCGAATCCAATCCCTTTATCAGGTCTTCGCACAGTATTTCGTGATTACTACCACGTGGAGAGCACGAGTCGAGGCGGTGACCAGGCGTGGGGCCTGTTGTTGTTCAGGGTTAATTCTCAGGGTGTCGAGGGATTCTGATGGAACGGGACCGCATATGACGAAGCACGGACGGTCCGTTGGTGCGACATTGAAGGTGCGACCGTCGAGTTTCGCTATTACCTGCGCATGCACGAGTTTTTCACCACCTCCCCGATGGAATTCGAATTACGCAACTTGTTCGGGATTTATCGGCTGGTAGTCGCGTTAGATGGATTGCTGCAGCGGTTGTATAACCGGCGATCATCGACGACTGTTGATCGATTGACGGTGCTGAAGCACATTGTTTCGAGGGAGATCGAAGGCCAGCGAGGTGGCGTTGGCGCGATCACATTGGCTACACACCTTCATGGAATGCGTTCGGTCTTTCATCCACGGCGCGACAGACGCTACGCCTATTACGACCTAGTACTCCGTTCACTTGCCGACGAGGGGCTGCTCGAGCGCCGAGACATGATGTTCGTGTTGCATCCGCGCGCGCTGACAGCTTTGCACAATTACGAAAACGAGGAGCGACGGCATAAGACAAATCGCAATATTCAAATTGCTCTTGGCATACTGACGGTGCTTTCCGTAACAGCTGCAGCGATTCAAGCGTGGCCCCAAGCGAAAGAGATTTGGACTATGGTTGTAAGTCAAGTTTAAAAGGAAAGGCGCTGCGCAAGTGCGGGCGCTCAGTGCCGTGCGAAAATACCGCACGTAACACATTCATATTAGCGACGGGAGTGCGACTGATGCCGGGGGTGTCTGATGAAGGTTTGCTCGATTGGGTAAACAAGGTCTATTACGTGGCGGGTGCGCTCGCTGCCTTCTTTACTGTTGTGACGATAGTTTCGGGCTATATGCAGTTCAAATTGAACGAAAGGATCTCCGAGAGGAAGGATCGCGCGTTAGCCAAGTATCAGTCGGACGCCAGCCTCCAAATCGCCGTTGCCAACGAGAAAGCGAAGGAGGCGGGTAAAAGCGCCGCGGATGCGGTGTTGCGTGCAGCGCAACTTGATAAAGAAACGGCACGACTTACTGCCGAAAACCTGCGCCTGCAGTCGCAATTGATGTGGCGAACTCTGTCGAAGAGCCAAGCTTCCGCAATTCTTGCGGCTGCAATGCCGTTCAAAGGGCAACATTTGCAAATCGTTTCGGTGATGGGCGACGCAGACGGAAAGCAATTCGGTCAGCAGATAGCTCAGGTGTTACGCGATGCAGGCTGGCAATGCGGTGATTCCGATGTCTATCAAGCGATGTTCAAGCAGATTCCGACAGGCGTGTCTGTTCACCTCAACCCAATCCATACAGGAGCGGGTGAAACACCGCCGGCGGTGCTTCAACTTGTAGCCCTGTTAAGTAATGTGCACGTCATTTCGCGTATGCAGGCGATACGCAATGATGAAGTGCCGCCTAAGGCGATTCGGATTCTAGTAGGCGTGAAGGAGCCGTTTCAGTCAGGTCTCACCGGCCGCTAACACGATGTCAAGCAGACCTGTACATGTCGTAAAGAGTTTCATAACATACTGATTTTGTTGCAATTTTGCTTTCGCGTGCCCTGTGCTGAACCCGTCGACCCAAACAACGTTGACAGCCCGAATGCATGGGGCGGTAAACCGCTCGCAGTGGTGGTTTTCTTCGTCTGAGATTACGCATCTTCTATGGGTGGCGCGAGTGGAGATGCTTCGGCCTGCCGGGTTCCGTATGCCCCGGTCTGTCAACTCCGCTTGTCGCTGCCCACCCCGTTTGACAGCGGGGCGATGCGATCGCATACGGAGCCCATCATGACGTTCCACGTTTCCGAGAACGCTTTCCATATCGGTAGTATTCCTGATCAAATTTCGGTGTCGTCACGTGACATCGCCACAATCCATGCACTGCAGGGCGAACTCCGGACGTGCATCTACGCGCTGCGCGGTGCGCTCGAGCAGAAGATCGTCCTCGATACCGTCCCAGGCGCTGAGTGGTTTTGGCAACGGGCCGAGGCAGCAACCGACGAACTCGACATCGCGATCAACAAGGCTATTGGCTGGGACTGAACACGTGCGCGCCTCGCCGGAAAGGGCGGGGCGCTGTTTGTCGTGATCGACCTCGAAGGAAGGGCCATGCCCTACGTATTGAAGACTTTCAAGGCGGGTGTGGCCGCCGGCCGACACCGGCGCATCGACAGGAGCAGCGGAACCCCGCCGCGCCAGTGACGCCGCAGCTGCACACCGACCGGTTATATCGCGTTGCCGATGTGATACAGCGATTGGGCGTCTCGAGGGCGACCGTCTACAACTTGGTGCGCGCTGGCCGGCTTGAACTCGTGAAGATCGGCTTGGCACCAGACACCTCGAAGAAGAAGTGTGACAAGAATGTGGCAACAATCCGGTTGGGCGAGAGGCCACTTAACGAACATTTCGCCAAGTGCTGGCCCGGAAAGCAAGAAGGGCCGGCGATTGCCGGCCCTTCGAATCTTTGGTGGGCGGTACTGGGATCGAACCAGTGACCCCTGCCGTGTGAAGGCAGTGCTCTACCGCTGAGCTAACCGCCCAAAGAAGAATCAAATTATGTCAGAGCTTTTGGGGTTCGTAAAGCCCTTTCTGCAAATTTTTTCAAATAGCCGCAAGCACCGGTTCTCAGGCCGCATGCTCAGCCCGCGAGCGCCGACAGCGCGTCGATCGATGCGCGCACGTAGCCGGCAAAGCGCAGCGCGACCGGTTCGGCGGTGCCGCTGCGTTTCAGCGCGAGCGTGCGCGATTCGAGCGACGCGTCCTTCAGCGGCACGAACGCGAGCCGGTCGCTTTTCGCCTGCTGCAGCACGCGCGGCACCAGCGCGATGCCCATCCCGAACTCGATCATCGACAGGATCGTCTGCCACAGCCGGGCCTCGTGGCGGATCAGCGGGCTGAATCCCGCGTTCACGCACTGCGCGATGATCAGGTCGTGATAGTGCGGCGCGGCGTCGCGCGGAAACAGGATGAACGGTTCCGTCGCGAGCGCGGCGAGCGCGATCTGCCGGCGCCGCGCGAGCGGATGCGCGGCCGGCAGGCAGCACACGAACGGCTCCGCATAGACGGGCGCCGATTCGACGTCGGGCGGAAAGCGGCCCCAGTGCGCATAGCCGAGATCGATCTGGCCGCGCTGGATCGCCTGCACCTGCGTGTGCGTGTTCATCTCGCTCAGCACGACTTCGACGCCCGGATAGTCGGCCTCGAAGCGCCGCACCGCATCGGGCAGCCCGCGATACAGCATCGAGTGGACGAAGCCGATCCGCAGCCGGCCCGCGAGGCCCGATGCGGAGCGCACCGTCAGGCGCTCGGCTTCGGTCGCCTGCAGCAGCAGCCGGCGCGCTTCGCCGAGCAGCACCTCGCCCGCGTTGGTCAGCGCGACGGTCTTGTTGGTGCGCGAGAAGAGCTGCACGCCGAGCGCGTCCTCGAACTTGCGGATGTCGAAACTCAGCGCTGGCTGCGAGATGAACAGGCGCTTCGCCGCGCGCCCGAAATGCAGCTCCTCGGCGACCGCCACGAAGTAGCGCAACTGCCTCAGTTCCACGGTGTCTCCTCCCGGCGTCGGCATCGATAAGCGATATCTATCGTACCGGATAAATCCTGTATTGGACGCTTATCGACCGCACGCCTACGCTCTTCGGAAGGCTTGACGCAGGACCGGCCGGGCGTTGCGGCACGCGGCCCGGGCACCTGCGCAGGCAATCCAGGAGACGCACGCATGAACGACACCGCTCGCACGCCGGACCCCGGCGCATCCAATATCCCCGACAGCCGGGGTCTCAATTTCTTCACCGTCGATCCTGATCTCGGCGCGTTGCTGAAGCTGCATCTCGGCGACGCGCACTATGCCGAACTCGAGCCGCGGCTGCGCGCGCTCGGCGCGCGCGTATCGGGCGAACTCGACGAATGGGCGTCGCGTGCGGACAAGCATCCGCCCGTGCTCGAGCATCGCAACCGGCGCGGCGAGGCCGTGCAGCGGATCGACAAGGATCCGGCGTACGTCGCGCTCGAACGTGTCGCGTATGCGGAACTCGGGCTCGCGTCGCTGAGCCATCAGCCCGACGCGGTGCCGCCGCTCGTCAAGTACGCGCTGACGTTCCTGTTCGTGCAGGCGGAATTCGGATTGTGCTGCCCGGTCAGCATGACCGATTCGCTGACGCGCACGCTGCGCCGCTTCGGCGATCCCGAGCTCGTCGCGCGCTACCTGCCGAGGCTCGCGTCGCGCGACTTCGACACGCTGTATCAGGGCGCGATGTTCATGACCGAGCAGGCGGCGGGCTCCGACGTCGGCCGGATCGCGACGCGCGCGACCCGCGAAACCGACGCGCACGGCGAGACCGTCTGGCGCCTGACCGGCGACAAGTGGTTCTGTTCGAACGCGGACGCCGATCTCGCGATGGTGCTCGCGCGGCCCGACGGCGCGCCGGACGGCATCAAGGGTCTCGCGCTGTTCCTGCTGCCGAAGACGCTGCCGGACGGCACGCGCAACCGCTACCGGATCGTGCGCCTGAAGGACAAGCTCGGCAGCCGTTCGATGGCGAGCGGCGAGATCGCGCTCGAAGGCGCGCAGGCCTACCTGATCGGCGAGATCGGCCGCGGCTTTCACCAGATGGCCGACATGATCAACATGTCGCGTCTGTCGAACGGCGTGCGCGCGGCCGGGCTGATGCGGCGCGCGCTGAACGAAGCGCTGCACGTCGCCGCGCATCGCGACGCGTTCGGCCGCAAGCTGATCGAGATGCCGCTGATGCAGCGCCAGCTGATGAAGATGCTGCTGCCGGCCGAGGCCGCGCGCGCGATGTTCATGCAGATCGCATTGCTGCTGCCGCACGCGGATGCGGGCGACGAGCAGGCGGCGCGCTGCGTGCGGATCCTGACACCGCTGATCAAGTTCCGCGCCTGCCGCGACGCGCGCCGCGTGACGGGCGACGCGATGGAAGTGCGCGGTGGCACCGGCTATATCGAGGAATGGAGCGACGCACGGCTCGTGCGCGACGCGCACCTCGGCTCGATCTGGGAAGGCACGAGCAACATCGTCGCGCTCGACGTCGCGCGCGCCGCGCAGCGCGAACATGCGCTCGACGCGCTGCGCACGTTCCTCGGCGATCGTCTGGGCGCGGCGCCGCTGCCCGACGCGAGCCGCACGGCGCTGCGGCGCATTCTGGCGCGGGCGTGCGATGCGCTCATGCGGGTCGCCGACAAAGGCGACGACGCGCGCGTGCGGCAGGCCGCGTCCGCGCTGTATTACGCGAGCGCGGCCGTGCTGATGGCCTGCGAGGGCGCGCGGCTCGCGCCGGATTTCAGGCGTCTCGCGCTCGCGCACCTGATCGTGCGGCACAAGCTGCTGCCGGTCGATCCGCTCGCGCCGGCATCGCTCGACGATGAATCGGCCGCGTCCGATGCGCTGCTGCGTGGCACGCCGGTGCCGCTCGACATGGCGCTCGACCTGCTGCCGGAGGTCGAGCGATGAGCACGATCACAGCGACACAGGCGGCGACGCCGAACACCACGCGCGGCGCACTGGACGGCCTGAAGGTCGTCGACCTGAGCCGCGTGCTGGGCGGCCCGTACTGCACGCAGGCGCTCGCCGACCACGGCGCGACGGTGATCAAGATCGAGCCGCCCGACGGCGACGAGACGCGCGGCTGGGGGCCGCCGTTCCTCGGCGACACGGCCTGGTACTTCATGGGCGTGAACCGCAACAAGGAGGGGCTCGCGCTCGACCTGTCGCACGACGAAGGGCGCGCGATCCTGTGGCGCCTGCTCGAAGACGCCGACGTGCTCGTCGAGAACTTCAAGCCCGGGACGCTCGCGCGCTGGGGGATGGATTACGCACGCGACCTGCAGCCGCGCTTCCCGCGGCTGATCCATTGCGCGGTGACGGGCTTCGGCGACGACGGCCCGCTCGGCGGCCTGCCAGGCTACGACGCGGTGATCCAGGCGATGGCCGGGCTGATGAGCGTGAACGGCGAGCGCGACGGCGCCGCGACACGCATCGGCTTGCCGATCGTCGACATGGTCACGGGGCTGAACGCGCTCGCCGGCATCCTGCTGGCGCTCGCGGAGCGCGAAAAGAGCGGGCGCGGCCAGTCGATCGACGTGGCGCTGTACGACTGCGGCGTGTCGCTGCTGCATCCGCACCTGCCGAATTTCTTCGGGTCGGGCCGCGTGCCGGAACGCAGCGGCAACGCGCATCCGAACATCGCACCGTACGACAGCTACCGCACGGCGACCGTGCCGATTTTCCTCGCGGTGGGCAACGACCGGCAGTTCGCGCGGCTCGTCGCGCATCTCGGGGCGCCGGCGCTCGCCAGCGACCCGCGCTTCGTCGATAACCGCAGCCGCTGCGCGCACCGGCCGCAGTTGAAGGTCGAACTGGAAGCGCGGCTCGCCGCGCACGCGTGCGAGCCGCTCGCGCGCGACCTGATGGCGGCCGGCGTGCCATGCGGGCCGGTGCGCACGGTGGCCGACGTCGCGCGCGATCCCCATGCGCTGCACCGCGAGCTGTTCGTCGAGATCGGCGCGTATCGCGGCACTGCGTCGCCGGTGAAGCTGTCGCGCACGCCGGCCACCTACCGGTCGGCGCCACCCGCGCTCGGCCGCGACACGCGCGCGGTGCTCGACCGTCTCGGCATCGATCGCGCGCTCCAGCAGCAACTGCTCCATGCCGGCGTGCTGAAGGTCGCGCCGGACGAGACGTGACGGGCGAGGGCCCCTGCAGATGAGAGTCATCCCGAACCGACCGATCGCAACATCGACGGCAACCCCGGGGCAACGCAACGTAGCGCAATCCCGCCAGCCGGCGGCGCAACGCCGGCCGCCCGGCAACGCGCGCGACAGTCGCGCAGCCGAACAAACATGGAGACATCGATGAGCCGTCCGCAATCCCCGCCCGCCGCACAGCCGCGGCCCGGCCGCGCCGCCCTCGCGGCGTTCGTCGGCACCACGATCGAGTGGTACGACTTCTACATCTACGGCACGGCCGCCGCGCTCGTGTTCGGCAAGGTGTTCTTTTCGAGCACGATGGACCCCGGCGTCGCGACGCTGCTCGCGTTCGTCACGTTCTGGGCCGGCTTTGCCGCGCGGCCGCTCGGCGGGATCGTGTTCGGCCATCTCGGCGATCGCGTCGGCCGCAAGACCGCGCTCGTGATCACGCTGGTGATGATGGGGCTCGCGACGACCGGCATCGGCCTGCTGCCCGGCTATGCGTCGATCGGCGTATGGGCGCCCGCGGGCCTCGTCGTGCTGCGCGTGCTGCAGGGCATCGCGGTCGGCGGCGAGTGGGGCGGCGCGGTGCTGATCGCGAGCGAGAATGCGCCGAAGCATCGCAGCATCCTGTATGCGGCGTTCGCGCAGCAGGGCTCGCCCACCGGCAACCTGCTGGCCACGGCCGTGTTCTTCGCGCTGAGCGCGCTGCCGACGCCGTCGTTCCTGATGTGGGGCTGGCGCATTCCGTTCCTGCTGTCGGCGGTGCTCGTGATCATCGGGATGGTGATCCGGCTGCGGCTCGAGGAGTCGATCGACATGCAGCGCGTGCTCGCGCGCAAGCGCACGGTGAAGCTGCCGCTGCGCGACGTCGTGCGCGACCACTGGGTCGTCGTGCTGCTCGCGGCCGGCACGCTGCCGGTGATCAACGTCACGTATTTCCGCAGCACGTTCGCGCTGTCGTGGGCGACCAGGGAGCTCGGTTACGCGCAGGGCACGTTCCTCGGCATCCTGTCGATCTCGCTCGTCGTGCAATTCCTCATGCAGCCGGTCGGCGCGTGGTTCGTGTCGAAAGTCGACATGCGGCGCGCGATGTGCTGGATCCTGATTCCCGAGATCGTGCTGATGCCGGTGATGTTCCATGCGCTCGCGACGCGTTCGTACTGGGTCGCCGTCGCGGGCATGTGCATTTCGACGATTCCGTCGGCGATGTTCTACGGCGCGGTCGGCGGCGTGCTCGCGCGCGTGTTCCCGGCCAACATCCGCTATACGGGCCTGTCGCTTGCGTATCAGTTGAGCGCGCTGGTCGTCGGCGGCGGCACGCCGGTGCTCGCACAGGCGATCCTCAACGCGACCGGCAGCATCGTCGGCGTCGCGGTCGCGTCGGGGCTCTATGCGCTCGTGTCGCTCGCGTGCATGCTGGCGCTGCTCGATCGCACCGGGTATCGCGCCGACGAACTGTCGAGCGCCGAGCGCAGCGATGCGGCCGAGTGGGGCACCGAGAGTACGGGGGCGGGAAGCCTCGCAGGCGAAGCCGCGCAACCCGACGATCGCGGCACGTTGAAGCCGGCAGGTTGAGCGGGGCAGGCCGGTGCGATGCGGCGAGGTGGCGATTCGGCGATTCCGCGGCATCGGGCGCCCGGCGGGCCGCGCGTCGCGTTGCCTTCGCTGGCGCCGGACCACGCATTCCCAAAAGCAAACGGCACCGTGCGATACACGGTGCCGTTTGCCTGGACATCGGCTTCACGTCGCGACGCCGCCGGTACGGCGCGGCCGTCGCGAGTCGCGTCGCTTTAGCCTTCCGTCGGCGGCACGTAGCCGGACGCCTGGTCCGCGCCGTCGCCGAAGAAGTACTTCTCCGTCTGCTTCATCAGGTACTGGCGTGCGCGCGGGTCGGCCATGTTCAGGCGGTTTTCGTTGATCAGCATCGTCTGCTGCTTGAGCCAGCCTTGCCACGCTTCCTTCGAGACGCTCTCGTAAATGCGCTTGCCGAGTTCGCCCGGCAGCGGCGGGAAATCGAGGCCTTCGGCTTCCTTGCCGAGCTTCGCGCATTGGATCATTCGAGCCATCGTGTACTTCTCCTGTAATCGGTCTGGGGGGAAGGGCAGTCGTGCCTGCGCTCAGAGCTGCTTCATCAGCACGAGCGACTTGCGCTGCCAGTTATAGAGTTTGCGGCGGTCTTCCGGCAGGTCGTCGACGCTGACCTTGACGAAACCGCGCTTGAGGAACCAGTGCTCGGTGCGCGTCGTGAGCACGAAGATGTGCGTGAGGCCGCGCGCGCGGGCGCGCTGCTCGATGCGCTTGAGCAGACGTTCGCCGTCGCCCGAGCCTTGCGCTTCCGGCGCGACCGTCAGGCACGCCATCTCGCCGATCTTCTCCTGCTGGTACGGGTACAGCGCCGCGCAGCCGAACAGCACGCCATCGTGCTCGATCACCGAGAAGTGGTCGATGTCGCGTTCGATCTGGTGGCGGCCGCGCCGCACCAGCGTGCCGTCCGACTCGAGCGGCTCGATCAGCGACAGGATGCCGCCGACGTCGTCCGGCGTCGCCTCGCGCAGGCTCTCGAGGTTCTCGTACGAGATCATCGTGCCGACGCCGTCGTGCAGGAACAGTTCGAGCAGCATGCTGCCGTCGAGCGATTGCGGGATCAGGTGCGCGCGGGTCACGCCGCCGCGGCATGCACGGATCGAATGCTTGAGGAAGAATGCGTCGTCGCCCTGGATGTTGCCGGAATCGAGCAGCTCGGCCGCCGCGTCGAGCGACATTTCACGCACCAGCTCGCCTTCGTCGCCGACGATGCCGGGCCCTTCGGTCAGGAAGATGATCTTGTCGGCGCGCAGCGCGATCGCGGCCGCCGACGCGACGTCTTCCATCGACAGGTTGAACGCCTCGCCGGTCGGCGAGAAACCGAGCGGCGACAGCAGCACGAGCTTGCGGCTCGCGAGCGAATGACGGATCGATTCGGCGTCGATCTTGCGCACGATGCCCGTGTGCGCGAAATCGACCCCGTCGAGAATCCCCACCGGCCGCGCGGTCACGAAGTTGCCCGACACGACGCTGATGTGCGCGTGCGCCATCGGCGAGTTCGGCAGACCCTGGCTGATCGCGGCCTCGATGTCGAGGCGCACTTCGCCGGCCGCTTCCTTCGCCGATTCGAGCGCGCGCGCATCGGTGATGCGCAGCCCGTGCGAAAACTCGGATTCGACACCGTGCAGGCTCAGCTGCTCCTCGACCTGCGGGCGGGAGCCGTGCACCAGCACGATCTGGATGCCCATCGCCTGCAGCAGCGCGATGTCGGACACGAGCGCATTCAGCAGCCCCTGCTGCACCACCTCGCCGCCGAACCCCACGACGAACGTGCTGTTGCGGAACTTGTGGATATAGGGCGCGACGGAGCGCATCCAGTCGACGAACTGCGCGTGGCTGGCGGCCGAATCGTCGGCGGCCGGCGGCGTCGCGGCGCCGGTCTGGGCGGGAGGGAGGTCGGTTTGGGAATTCATGGGCGGGATTATAATGCGCCCCCATGTCGAATGTTTCTAAAAGTCCCGCGCCGACGCGGGCCAATACGCCGTCGGCGAAGCACCCGGATGGTGCGGCCGATGCGCGCGAGCAGCAGGGCCAGCCGCCGCGCCAGCAGCAGGACAAGCCGGCGGGCAAGCCGGCACCCGCGCCGCGCGGGCCGCGCCATGACGAACGGCGCGGCGACGCGCGCCAGCCGGCCGCGAAGGGCGCGCCGCAGGCAACCGGCGAGCGCGCCCCGCGCCGCGAGCGTGCGCCGCGCGCGGCAGTCCCGCCGAATCCCGTCCCGCCGATCACCTACCCCGAAAGCCTGCCCGTGTCGGGCAAGCGCGACGAAATCGCGCGCGCGATCGCCGGTCATCAGGTCGTCATCGTCTGCGGCGAAACCGGCTCGGGCAAGACCACGCAGTTGCCGAAGATCTGTCTCGATCTCGGCCGCGGCCTCGGCGCCGGCGGCACCGGCCTGATCGGCCATACGCAGCCGCGGCGCCTGGCCGCGTCGTCGACCGGCCGCCGCATCGCCGAGGAACTCGGCACGCCGTTCGGCGAGGTGGTCGGCTACAAGGTGCGCTTCACCGACAATCTCGCGCCGGGCGCGTCCGTGAAGCTGATGACGGACGGCATCCTGCTCGCCGAGACGCAGACCGATCCGCTGCTGAAAGCGTACGACACGCTGATCATCGACGAGGCGCACGAGCGCAGCCTGAACATCGACTTCCTGCTCGGCTACCTGAAGGAGATCCTGCCCCGGCGGCCGGACCTGAAGCTGATCGTCACGTCCGCGACGATCGACGCCGATCGCTTCGCGCGCCATTTCGGCACCGACGAACGTCCGGCGCCCGTGATCGAGGTGAGCGGGCGGCTGTACCCGGTCGAGATGCGCTACCGGCCGGTGGCCGAGGATCGCCCGGCCGTGAAGAACGCCGAAGGCACGGGCGGCCGCGATCGCGTGAAGAGCGCGCGCGAAGCCGAACGCGACCTGATGGACGCGATCGTCGACGCGGTCGACGAGCTGTGCCGCGAAGGCCCCGGCGACGTGCTGGTGTTCCTGCCCGGCGAGCGCGAGATTCGCGAGGCGGCCGAGGCGCTGCGCAAGCACCATCCGCCGCACACCGAGATCCTGCCGCTGTTCGCGCGGCTGTCGGCGGCCGACCAGGACAAGGTGTTCAAGGCGTCGAACGCGCGCCGGATCGTGCTCGCGACCAACGTGGCAGAAACCTCGCTGACGGTGCCGGGCATCCGCTACGTGGTCGATACCGGCCTTGCACGCGTGAAGCGCTATTCGTACCGGAACAAGGTCGAGCAGTTGCAGGTCGAGTCGATCTCGCAGGCCGCCGCGAACCAGCGCGCGGGCCGCTGCGGCCGCGTGGCCGACGGCGTGTGCATCCGCTTGTACGAGGAAAGCGACTATCAGGCGCGTGCGCGCTTCACCGATCCGGAAATCCTGCGCTCGTCGCTCGCGTCGGTGATCCTGCGGATGAAGTCGCTGCACCTGACCGCGATCGAATCGTTCCCGTTCCTCGAACCGCCGCCCGGCCGCGCGATCGCGGACGGTTATCAGTTGCTCAACGAGCTCGGCGCGGTCGACGACGACAACGCGCTGACGCCGCTCGGCCGCGAGCTGGCGCGGCTGCCGCTCGACCCGCGCGTCGGCCGGATGATTCTCGCCGCGCGCGACCAGCAGTCGTTGCGCGAGGTGCTGATCATCGCGAGCGCGCTGTCCGTGCAGGACCCGCGCGATCGCCCGATCGAAGCGCAGGAGCAGGCCGACCAGGCGCATCGCCGGTTCGCGGACGAGCGCTCCGAATTCCTGCAGTGGCTGAAGATCTGGGCGTGGTTCGAAGAGGCCGTCGCGCACAAGAAGTCGAATCGCCAGCTGATCGACGCGTGCCGGCAGAACTTCCTGTCGCACCTGCGGCTGCGCGAGTGGCGCGACGTCCATTCGCAGCTGCTGACGGTGGTGCGCGAGCACGGCTGGCGGCTCAACGAAGCCGAAGCCACGTACGAGCAGATTCATCTGGCCCTGTTGACGGGCCTGCTCGGCAACCTCGGGATGAAGGCCGACGACGATCCGCATTACCTCGGCGCGCGCGGCATCAAGTTCTACCTGTGGCCGGGCTCCGCGCTCGCGAAGAAGGCCGGCCGCTGGGTGATGGCGGCCGAGCTCGTCGAGACGAGCCGGCTGTACGCGCGCTGCCTCGCGAAGATAGAGCCGGAGTGGGTCGAGAAGATCGGCGCGCACCTGCTGAAGAAATCGCTGTCGGAGCCGCACTGGGAGAAGCGTCCGGCGCAGGTCAGCGCGTTCGAGCGTGCGACGCTGTACGGGCTGCCGATCTACCACCGGCGGCGCGTCGCGTTCGGCAAGCAGGACCCGGCGCGCGCACGCGAGCTGTTCATCCGCGGCGCGCTGGTCGAAGGCGAATTCGACACGAAGCTGCCGTTCTTCGCGCACAACCGCAAGCTGCTCGCCGACATCGAGCAGCTCGAGCACAAGTCGCGCCGCCAGGACGTGCTGGTCGACGACGAGCTGATCTACGCGTACTACGACCACGCGATCCCGGAAGGCATCCATACGGGCGTCGCGTTCGAGCGCTGGTATCGCGACGAGGTGAAGAAGGGCGGTCTGCCCGACGACAAGCAGCGGCTGCTGTACCTGTCGCGCGACGACCTGATGCGTCACGAGGCGGCCGGCGTGACGACCGACCTGTTCCCGAAGCGCGCGACGATGGCCGGCGTCGAGATGGCGCTTACGTACCACTTCGAGCCCGGCACGCCGCGCGACGGCGTGACGCTCGCGGTGCCGCTCTACGCGCTGAACCAGGTCGACGCGCGCCGCTGCGAGTGGCTGGTGCCCGGGATGCTGAAGGAGAAGGTGCAGTTGCTGCTGAAGTCGCTGCCGCAGAAGCTGCGCCGGCACTGCGTGCCGCTGCCCGAGTACGCGGCCGGTTTCGTCGAGCGGATGGGGCGCGAGCGCTTCGGCGCGGGCGGCCTCGTCGAGGCGCTGATCGCCGACGTGCGCGGCGAGACGCAGGTCGCGATGAAAACGGCCGACTTCAAGCTCGAGACGTTGCCCGCGCACCTGTTCATGAATTTCAAGGTGATCGACGAGCACGGCCGCCAGCTCGCGATGGGGCGCAATCTCGCGCAGCTTCGCCAGGAGCTGGGCGCGCAGGCGCAACAGCAGTTCCAGAAGATTGCGGCGGCGTCGACGATCGCGACCGGCGGCGACGCGGGCGCGGGCGACGCAGGCGACACGGCCGCGCCTGCCGCCCCGCCGGGTTCGGCGGCGCGAGGCGGCAAGCCGGGCAAGGGCGCGGCGCCGCAGACGGCCGCCCCGGCCGAAACCGGCGCGACCGCGCTGTACGAGAACCTGACGACGTGGAATTTCGGCAAGCTGCCCGAGCTGCTGGAAATTCGCCGGCGCGGCCAGACGCTGTACGGCTATCCGGCGCTCGTCGACCGCGGCACGCATTGCGACGTCGAGGTGTTCGATTCGCCGGAGGAGGCCGCGCGCATCCACCGAGCCGGCTTGCGGCGGCTGTTCGCGCTGCAGCTGAAGGAGCCGATCAAGTTCCTGGAAAAGAACCTGCCGGGCCTGCGCGAGATGGCGATGCAGTACATGTCGCTCGGCACGCAGGACGAGCTGCGCGACCAGCTGATCGACACGGCGCTCGACCGCGCATGCCTGCAGGACCCGCTGCCCGACGACGACGCGAGCTTCCACGCGCGCCGCGACGAGGGCCGCAGCCGCCTGAACCTGCTCGCGCAGGAAATCGCGCGGCTCGTCGGACAGATCCTGGCCGAATACGCGGGGCTCGTGAAGAAGCTCGCGCAGGCGAAGCCGTTCGCGCAGGCCCATGCGGACCTGCAGCAGCAACTGGCCGCGCTGGTCGGCAAGCGCTTCGTGATCGACACGCCTTACGCGCAGCTTGCGCATTTCCCGCGCTACCTGAAGGGCATCGCGCTGCGGATCGACAAGCTGAAGGCCGATCCGGCGCGCGACGCGAAGCAGTCGGCCGACCTGCTGCCCCTGGCCCAGCAGTACCAGCGCGCGGTGTCTCAGCGTGGCGGCGTCGCCGATGCGCGGCTCGCGGAATTCCGCTGGCTGCTCGAGGAACTGCGGATTTCGCTGTTCGCGCAGGAACTGCGCACGCCGATGCCGGTCTCTGTCAAGCGTCTGCACAAGGTCTGGGAGTCGATGCAGCGCTAGCGCGACGTCGGTTGGCCGGGCCTGCACCGCGACGCCGGCCGCGGCGGCTCGTCCCGCCGCCGCGGCGTGCGGCGAGGTGACGCACAGGCGGCGCAAAAGCGGCGCAATACCGGCATGGGTCAACCGGAGGGGCCCGCCGAACGTTCTACAATGACCGCTGTTCCACGACGTGAGTCTTCATGCGCACTTTCCTTTCCTTCGGCCGCACGCTTGCGCTGGCCGCCGCCGTGCTGGCGCCCGCCGCACACGCGAATAACGTGATCGTCCTCAATTCGGCCGAAGCGACGCTTTCCCTGATCGACCAGCAGTCCCGCGAGGTCGTATCCACGATGCCGACCGGGAAGGAGCCGCACCATCTGATGGCGACGCCCGACAATTCGTCGCTGATCGTCGCAAATTCGGTCTCGAACAGCCTGATGTTCGTCGATCCGAAGACGGGCAAGCTGCAGCGCACGGTCGAAGGCATCGAGGATCCTTACCAGCTTGGCTTTTCGCCCGACAAGAAGTGGTTCGTGTCGACCGGGCTGCGCCTCGACCGGCTCGACATCTACAGCTACGACGGCCGCGACCTGCATCTCGTGAAGCGCTTGCCGCTCGCGGTGATGCCGAGCCACCTCGCGTTCACGAAGGACAGCAAGACCGTGCTCGTGTCGCTGCAGGTGTCCGGCGAGATCGCGGCGGTCGACCTCGCGACGCAGACGGTCAAGTGGAAGATGCCGGTCGGCAAGGTGCCGGCGGGCCTGTGGATGACGCCGGACGACAAATACCTGCTGGTCGGCATGACGGGCGCCGATTACGTCGCGGTCGTCGACTGGCGCAATCAGAAGATCGTGAAGACGATCCAGACGGGCAAGGGCGCGCACAACTTCCGCTCGCTCGCCGACGGCACGCACGTCGCGATCACGAACCGCGTCGCGAACACGATCAGCATCATCGACGAGATCACGCTCACCAAGGTCGGCGACATCACCGGCCTGCTGCCGGGCCCCGATGACATGGAGCTGTCCGCCGACAAGAAGACGCTGTGGGTGACGTTCCGTTTCGCGAAGAAGGTCGGGATCATCGATCTGGCCTCGCGCAAGCTGGTGCAGACGATCGCCGTCGGCCGCTCGCCGCACGGCATCTACTTCTACGACCGCGCGCCGTGGAAGGCGGCGAACGGCGCGTGACGGGCGGAGGCGAACGATGCTGCACCTGATCGATGCGTTCGTGTCGGACATCCAGACCTGGCTGTACGTCGACGTCGTGCAGCCGCTCCTCTTCAAGTTCAACCTGATGGACTACGACGAGGACACCTACGATGCGCTGTACTGGGTGATCGTCGGCGCGCTGCAGATGGTGCTGATGTTCGCGCTGCTGCGCCCGCTCGAGGCGCTGTTGCCGGTCGAGCGCTGGAAGAACCGCCGCGCGGTGCGGGTCGACGTGATCTACACCGCGATCTCGAAGCTCGGCATCTACACGCTGTTCTTCTTCTTCGCGCTGCAGCCGGTGTTCGACAACCTCCAGGCGTGGCTGCGCCTGCACGGCGTCGCGAACGTGAACCTCGACTATCTGTGGCCGGGCGTGACCTCGCAGCCGATCGTCGCGTTCGCGATCTACCTCGTCGTGCTCGATTTCGCCGGCTACTGGTATCACCGCTGGCAGCACAAGTTCGGCATCTGGTGGGAGCTGCACGCGGTTCATCACAGCCAGCGGCAGATGTCGCTGTGGTGCGACGACCGCAATCACCTGCTCGACGACGTGCTCCAGTCGTGCTTCTTCGCGGCGATCGCGCTCGTGATCGGCGTGACGCCGTCGCAGTTCGTCGTGCTGACCGCGGTCACGAACTTCCTGCAGAGCATCCAGCATACGAATGCGCGGCTGTCGTACGGCCGCATCGGCGAGCGCCTGCTCGTCAGCCCGATCTTCCACCGCCGCCACCATGCGGTCGGCTACGGCCACGAAGGCACCAAGTACGGCTGCAACTTCGGCGTGCTGTTCCCGTGGTGGGACATGATGTTCGGCACCGCGTCGTGGAACCGCACGGTCGAGCCGACCGGCATCCGCGAGCAGGTGGAGGGCGTGTCCTACGGCGACGGCTTCTGGTCGCAGCACGGCCTCGCGTTCGTGCGGATCTTCCGGCGCCTGTTCCCCGCGAAGCGCGGCGCGGCGTCGGCCTGATTCCCATCCCGATCGGGCCTTTCTCCCGGTGAACGACTTTCCCACGCGGCCCGCCTGCGCTTTGGCGCACGCGGGCCGCGTGGTTTATGCTTTCCCCGTTTTTCTCCGTCAATCCAGATTTCATAGGCTCGCATGAACGACCTGCTGCGTTCCTTCGTCCGGGCGCTCGCCAGCGCGCTGCATCCGCGCATGCTGTGGCTCACCCTGATGCCGTTCGTCGTGTCGGCGCTGCTGTGGGGCGTCGTGCTGTGGTTCTCGTGGCAGACGCTGCTGGATCTCGCGCGCGGCGCGCTCGACGGTTTCGTGCTGACGGCCGCGCTGTATCGCGCGTTCGATGCGATCGGCATGTCGCAGCTGCATGCGGTCGTCGCGCCGTTCGTGGTCGTGTCGCTCGCGATCCCGCTGATCGTGCTGACCGTGCTGCTGCTGATCGCGACGATCTCGATGCCGGTCGTGATCAAGCACCTGTCGAACCGGCAGTTCGCGGCGCTCGAGCCGAAGCGGGGCGGCACCTTCCTCGGCAGCGTGGTCAATTCGCTCGGCGCGGCGATCGTCGGCGTCGTGCTGCTCGTCGTCACGATCCCGCTGTGGCTGATTCCGCCGTTCTTCGCGCTGCTGCCGCCGGTGATCTGGGGCTGGCTCACGTACCGCGTGATGACCTACGACGCGCTCGCGCTGCACGCGAGCCGCGACGAGCGCCGCGCGCTCGTGCGCCGGCATCGCTGGCCGCTGATCGGCATCGGCGTCGCGACCGGGCTGCTCGGCACCGTGCCGACCTTCGTGTGGGTCTCGTCGGTCTGGATGATGGTGCTGTTCCCGTTCGTCGCGGCCGCCATGATCTGGGTTTACGCTTTCATCCTCGTCTTCTCGGCGCTGTGGTTCGGGCACTACTGCCTGCGCGCGCTGGAAGACCTGCGCGCGAGTGCGCGCGCCACCGCAATCGACATGGGGCAGGCATGAGCATCGGCATCATCATTATCGGCGACGAAATCCTTTCGGGCCGCCGGCAGGACAAGCATCTGGCGAAGGTCATCGAGCTGCTCGGCGCGCGCGGCCTCGCGCTCGACTGGGCCGAATACGTCGGCGACGATCCCGCGCGCATCACCGCGACGCTCGCGCGTGCGATCGCGTCGGGCGACATCGTGTTCTCGACGGGCGGGATCGGCGCGACGCCGGACGACCATACGCGCCAGTGCGCGGCCGCCGCGCTCGGCGTGCCGCTCGAATTGCACCCGGAAGCGAAGGCGTTGATTTCGGAACGGATCCGCGAAACGCACACCGATCCTGCCACGCCGGTCGACTTCGAGTCGCCGGAGAACCAGCATCGCTTCAACATGGGCGTGTTCCCGGCCGGCGCGACGATCATCCCGAACGGCTATAACCGGATTCCGGGCTTCTCGGTCGGCGATCTTCACTTCGTGCCGGGCTTCCCGGTGATGGCATGGCCGATGATCGAGTGGGTGCTCGATACGAAGTACGCGCATCTGCATCACGCGACGCCGCATGCCGAGCGCTCGCTGTACGTGTTCGAGCTGCCGGAATCGACGCTGACGCCGCTGATGGAGAAGATCGAGCGCGATTTCCCGGGCGTGCGCGTGTTCAGCCTGCCGAGCGTCGGCGACGCGGAGCGCGGCGGCATCTATGCGCGCCGTCACATCGATCTCGGCGTGAAGGGCGAGCCGGAAGCGGTCGCGGCCGCGTTCGTGAAGCTGCGCGAAGGCGTGCACCTGCTCGGCGGCGACGTCGTCGAGCCCGACACGCCGCGCGCCTGAGCGGCGGCCTGCAACAACGCGGCCGCACCAAAAGCAACGGGCCGCACAACGCGGCCCGTCATCGGCATGTCATCGCCCGGCTCGACGATGAGGCTGTCGCAACCGGCGGGCGCGGCGCGCCGTCAGGCGCCGATCCACGGCAGTTTGCGGAAGCACCAGCCGTCGACCGTCTTGCGGTGGCCTTCGGCGTCCTTCGCGCCTTCGAAGCCTTCGAGCAGGTCGAACGCCTTCGTGAAGCCGGCCTGCGCGGACGCGACCGCCGCGAGCTTCGAGCGCGCGGCGCTGCGGCACAGGAACAGGATCGGCGTATCGGCCGGGAGGGCCGCCTTCAGTTCGTTGACGAATTCGGCGTTCGGCACGCCGCCCGGGTAGCGCGTCCATTCGACGTGCAGGTACTGGCCGTCGCCGACGAGCGGGCGGCCGATCCAGTCGAGCTCGGCGCGCGTGCGCACGTCGACGAGGCGCGCGGATGGATCGAGCTGCAGCAGTTCGAATGCCTCGACCGGCAGCAGCGCGCCGGCATAGTTGAGCGCGCCTTGTGCGCGGCGTTCGTCGGCCTTCGCGTAAAGCTGGTCCAGCGTACTCATGGCAGGGGTCTCCGTATCGGTCAAACGGCCATTCTAGCGCGACGTCGCCGCACGAACGTCCGGATGCGGCACGGCGCGCGCCGGACACGCGCTCACCAAAACGGTGCAGAATGGACGGCGTGCACCAGAATGATCGCGTTGTGCGGATGTGTCCGATCGATTGCACCATATCGGTGCGACGTCGCCATCGCCGGTGCGGCGCCCGGCCCCGGAATCGCGCAGCGAAGCCCCGCTGCGGCGCGGGCCGGCGTGATTCGCGTCGGTTTTGCGATGGTTGGCACGGAAGCTGCTATATAGAATTCGGTCGAATCGGGGCGCGCTGCGCCAAAGCAAGACCCCGGTCAGCTCGATAAACGAGGCGGTTTCCCAGTCCGCCGGAATTGTTCAATCAGGAGAAGAGGTTATGAGTAAAACCGTCGCCGACGTCATGCAGCTCGTGAAGGACGAGGACGTCAAGTTTGTCGATTTCCGCTTCACGGATACGCGCGGCAAGGAACAGCACGTGTCGGTGCCGGTTTCGGCGTTTGACGAAGACAAGTTCGAAAGCGGCCATGCATTCGACGGTTCGTCGATCGCGGGCTGGAAGGGCATCGAGGCGTCGGACATGCTGCTCATGCCGGATCCGAGCGCTGCCTTCGTCGACCCGTTCTATGAAGAGTCGACCCTCGTGCTGACCTGCGACGTGGTCGAGCCGGCCGACGGCAAGGGCTACGAGCGCGATCCGCGTTCGCTCGCGAAGCGCGGCGAAGCGTACCTGAAGAGCACGGGTATCGGCGATACGGCGTACTTCGGTCCGGAACCGGAATTCTTCATTTTCGACTCGGTCCAGTGGAACACGGACATGTCGGGCTGCTTCGTGAAGATCAACTCGGAAGAAGCGCCGTGGTCGGCAGGCAAGGAATTCGAAGGCGGCAACACGGGCCACCGTCCGGGCACGAAGGGCGGCTACTTCCCGGTCGCGCCGGTCGACACGTTCCAGGACATGCGTTCGGAAATGTGCCTGCTGCTCGAACAGCTCGGCATCCCGGTCGAAGTGCACCACCACGAAGTGGCGGGCCAGGGCCAGAACGAAATCGGCACGAAGTTCTCGACGCTGGTTCAGCGCGCCGACTGGACGCAATGGTCGAAGTACATCATCCATAACGTCGCGCACTCGTACGGCAAGACGGCGACGTTCATGCCGAAGCCGGTCGTCGGCGACAACGGTTCGGGCATGCACGTTCACCAGTCGATCTGGAAGGACGGCCAGAACCTGTTCGCGGGCAACGGCTACGCCGGCCTGTCGGAACTGGCGCTGTTCTACATCGGCGGCATCATCAAGCACGCCCGTGCACTGAACGCGATCACGAACCCGACGACGAACTCGTACAAGCGTCTGGTCCCGCACTTCGAGGCACCGGTCAAGCTCGCTTACTCGGCACGCAACCGTTCGGCATCGATCCGCATTCCGCACGTGTCGAACCCGAAGGGCCGCCGTATCGAAACGCGCTTCCCGGATCCGATGGCGAACCCGTACCTGTGCTTCACGGCGCTGATGATGGCCGGCCTCGACGGGATCCAGAACAAGATCCATCCCGGCGAAGCCGCGGACAAGAACCTGTACGACCTGCCGCCGGAAGAGGATGCAAAGATCCCGACCGTCTGCGCGGGCCTCGACCAGGCACTCGAAGCGCTCGACAAGGATCGCGAGTTCCTGACCCGTGGGGGCGTGTTCACGGACGGCATGATCGACGCGTACCTCGCGCTGAAGGAGCAGGAGCTGGCGAAGTTCCGCATGACGACGCACCCGATCGAGTTCGAGATGTACTACTCGCTCTAATCGGCGATGGCGCTTCGATTCAGCGCCGTCATGCCGGTTCGTTCCCGTCGCGCGGCTCGCGGCGGGAACGGCGGAGTCTGAAAGGGGACGGCGTCCGGCCGTCCCTTTTTTGTTCCGCCGATTTTCATTTTCTGCCCGGTGAGGCGCGACAAGCACGCAGATGGTTCTGAAGAATCTGATCAAGGCGAAAACGGGGCAGCCCGAACGACTGACGGACGACGAGCGGCTCGCGCGCTCGGGTCTGCTGGCGGGGCTCGAAGCGCTGCCGACGGTCGTGATCGTGCTCGACCGCAAGACGCTGCGGGTCGCGTTCGCGAACCCGTCCGCGGAGGCAATGCTCGACATCTCGCGGCGGCAGCTCGCGCAGCGGCCGTGGGGCGAGATTTTCCCGAACGCGAACGAGCTCGCGTCGACGATCACCGCGATCGGCCAGGAACGCTTTCACGCGACGCACCTCGATACCGTGCTCGATCGGCCCGGCCGCGAACCGCTGCACGTGCATGCGATCGTCGGCTTCCTCGAGAACGCGCCCGATTTCGTGCTCGTCGAGCTGTTCGAGAACGAACGGCAGTCGCGCACCGATCGGGAAGAGCGCATCCACGACCTGACCGCGGTCAACAAGCAACTGATCCGCAATCTCGCGCACGAGATCAAGAACCCGCTCGGCGGCATTCGCGGCGCAGCCCAACTGCTCGAATTCGAACTGGGCGAGCGCGAGCGCGGCGAATTGCGCGAATACACGCAGGTGATCATCAAGGAGTCCGACCGCCTGCAGACGCTCGTCGACCGGTTGCTGGAGCCGCACCGGCATCCGCACATCGTCGGCGACGTGAACATCCATGAAGTATGCGAACGCGTACGCGCGGTGATGCTCGCGGAATTCCCGCGCGGGCTCACGATCGAGCGCGATTACGACGTGAGCGTGCCGGACCTGCGCGGCGACAAGGAGCAGTTGATCCAGGCGCTGCTGAACATCGTGCGCAACGCCGCGCAGGCGCTGCGCGAACGGATCGCGCAGGGCGACGCGAAGATCGAGCTGCGCACGCGCATCGCGCGCAAGATCACGATCGCGAAGCGCCTGTACAAGCTGGCACTGGACTTGCACGTGGTCGATAACGGGCCCGGCATTCCGGAGGAGATCCGCGACCGGATCTTCTACCCGCTCGTGTCCGGACGCGACGACGGCAGCGGCCTCGGCCTCACGCTCGCGCAGACGTTTGTCCAGCAGCACGACGGGATGATCGAGGTCGAAAGCCGGCCCGGACGTACCGAATTTCAGATTCTGCTGCCGCTCGACCATTGAGCGGCGGCATTGCGATTCACCCATACCTGACCGACCTATGAAGCCGATCTGGATAGTAGACGACGACCAATCGATCCGCTGGGTGCTTGAAAAGGCACTCGCCCGGGACAGCTTCGCGACGAAGAGCTTCGCGAACGTGCGCGACGCGCTGGCCGCGCTCGACCACGAGACGCCGCAGGTGCTCGTGTCCGACATCCGGATGCCGGGCGGCTCGGGCCTCGAATTGCTGCAGGCGATGCACGAGCGGCTGCCGGGCCTGCCCGTCATCATCATGACGGCGTTCTCCGATCTCGACAGCGCCGTCGCCGCGTTCCAGGGCGGCGCGTTCGAATATCTCGCGAAGCCATTCGACGTCGACAAGGCGGTCGAGCTGATCCGTCGCGCGGTGGAAGAAAGCCTGCGCGGCGGTGCGCCGCAGGACGAGCGCGTGGCCGAGGCGCCCGAGATGCTCGGCCAGGCGCCCGCAATGCAGGACATGTTCCGCGCGATCGGCCGGCTGTCGCATTCGGCCGCGACCGTGCTGATCACCGGCGAGTCGGGCACCGGCAAGGAGCTCGTCGCGCGGGCGCTGCACCGTCACAGCCCGCGCGCGAACGGGCCGTTCATCGCGCTGAACACGGCGGCGATTCCGAAGGATCTGCTCGAATCCGAACTGTTCGGCCATGAGCGCGGCGCGTTCACCGGCGCGCAGACGACGCGGCAGGGCCGCTTCGAGCAGGCCGAGAACGGCACGCTGTTCCTCGATGAAATCGGCGACATGCCGTTCGACCTGCAGACGCGCCTGTTGCGCGTGTTGTCGGACGGGCAGTTCTATCGCGTAGGCGGTCACAACCCGCTGCGCGCGAACGTACGCGTGATCGCGGCGACGCACCAGAATCTCGAGTCGCGCGTGCGGCAGGGGCTGTTCCGCGAGGATCTTTACCACCGGCTCAACGTGATCCGGCTGCGTCTGCCGCCGCTGCGCGAACGCAGCGAGGACATCGCGCTGCTCACGCGCCACTTCCTGCAGAAGAGCGCGCGCGATCTCGGCGTCGAGCCGAAGCGCGTGTCCGACGACGCGCTCGCGTACCTGACGTCGCTGCCGTTTCCCGGCAACGTGCGGCAGCTCGAGAATCTCGCGAACTGGCTGACCGTGATGGCGCCCGCGCAGACGGTCGAGATCAAGGACCTGCCGCCCGACCTCGTGCCGGCCGGTGCGCCGGTCGTCGCGACGGGCGACGGCGCGGACGTGCACGGTAGCAGCAGCCACGCGACGGCGGCGCCTGCCGCGATCGGTGCAGCGCCGACGGCCGCGCCGGTCGCGAGCGCGGCGAACGGCAGCGCGCCGACCGGCTACCCGCTGTGGGAGCACGGGCTGCGCACTGAAGTCGCGCGGCTGTTGCGCGAGAACTCGGCCGACGTGATGGACGAACTCGCACGCCGCTTCGAGGCGGCCGTGATCCGCGAGGCGCTCGACTTCACGCGCGGCCGCAAGGTCGAAGCCGCGGAGCGGCTCGGCATCGGCCGCAACACGATCACGCGCAAGATCCAGGAACTCCATCTGGAGCCCTGACCGAGCACGATTCGCGGCATGCGCGGGCCCGCGCATGCCGCGATCGGACATAATCGCGGTTTGCACGCCGTTTGCCATCCCGCCGATCCTCCATGTCCGACTCCTTCCGCTGGCCCACCGGGGCCGACCCGTTCCGTTTCCTCGAAGCACTCGACAGCAAGCGCGCCCGCACGTGGGTCGACGAGCAGAATGCGCGCACGCGCGCCGCGCTGCGCGACGACGATGAATATCGTGCGTTGACCGCGCGTCTCGCGAAAGCGTATCTGCCGCGCGAACGCCCGGTGATTCCGACCCGCTGGCGCGACTGGGCGTACGACCTGTGGCAGGACGATCTCCATCCAAAGGGACTGTGGCGCCGCACGCGCTGGGCCGACTGGCGGGCCGGCCAGCCGGCGTGGGAAACGCTGCTCGACGTCGACGCGCTCGGCGCCGAAGAGGGCGAATCGTGGGTGTTCGAGCAGGACGCGATCCTGTATCCGGACGGCGATCGCGTGCTGCTGTCGCTGTCGCCGGGCGGCGCCGACGCGGTCGTCGTGCGCGAATTCGATCTCGTCGAGCGGCGGTTCGTCGACGGCGGGTTCACGATCGACGCG
This sequence comes from Burkholderia sp. CpTa8-5, assembly GCF_017815045.1. NCBI lineage: Bacteria > Pseudomonadati > Pseudomonadota > Betaproteobacteria > Burkholderiales > Burkholderiaceae > Burkholderia > Burkholderia sp. CpTa8-5. The sequence goes on along the minus strand of NZ_JAGIQD010000037.1, from coordinate 22,102 downwards.
CCGGGCCATCACACGGTCGGCTGGATCGACCGCGACACCGTGTACGTGAGCTGGGATCGCGGCGAAGCGCATGCGACCGCGGCCGGTTATCCGTATGAAGCGCGGCGCTGGGTACGCGGCACCGCGCTCGCCGATGCGCCCGTCGTGTTCAGCGGCGAGCCGGACGACATCAGCGCCGGCGCATGGTACGACCCGATCGACCGCCGCCACGTCGCGTGGCGCAGCGTCGACTTCTTCGACGCGCACGCGTACCGGCTGACCGACGCAGGCGAATGGGCGCGCTACGACGTGCCGACGCATGTCGAGGTCGGGTTCTGGGAAGGCTGGCTCGTGCTGGAGCCGCGCCTCGACTGGGACTGCAACGGCGTGCGCCACGCGGGCGGCTCGCTGCTCGCGATCCGCGAGCAGGCGTTCCTCGCCGGTGCGCGCGAATTCACGACGTTGTTCGCGCCGCGCCGGACGACGTCCGCCTGTACGTGGACGCACACGCGCACGATGCTGATCGCGAGCTGGCTCGACGACGTGCACAACCGCACGATGCTGTGGCAGCCGAAGCAAGCAGAAGACGGGTCATGGACGTGGGACGCGCGGCCGTTCGACTGGCCGGGCGACGCGCAGATCGACGTCGAGCCCGTCGAGTCGACGCTGAACGACGAGGTGTACGTCGACGTCGACACCTATCTCGATCCGCCCGAATGCTGGCTGGCCGATCTTGCCGATCGCGCGGACGATGCGCCGTCGCGCCGCGTGTTGCTCGACCGGCCGCCGGTGCAGTTCGATGCGGTCGGGCTCGTCGTCCGCCGCGCGAGCGCGCGTTCGCGCGACGGCACGGTGGTGCCGTACACGTTGATCGGTCCGCGCGATGCCCTCGATGCACCGGAAGGCAGGGCGCGTGTCGCGCGGCCGTGCCTGCTGTCAGGCTACGGCGGCTTCGCGATTCCGAACCTGCCGGGCTACAGCGATGCGTTCGGCATCGGCTGGCTCGAACGCGGCGGCGTGGTGGCGTTCGCGCACATCCGGGGCGGCGGCGAATTCGGGCCGCGCTGGCACGTCGACGCGCAGCGCGAACACCGGCAGCGTTCGTTCGACGATTTCATCGCGGTCGCCGAGGATCTCGTCGCGACCGGCGTGACGCACGCCGCGCAGCTCGGGATCGAGGGCGGCAGCAACGGCGGGCTGCTGGTCGCCGCGTGCATGATGCAACGTCCGGAGCTGTTCGGCGCAGTGCTGTGCCGCGTGCCGCTGCTCGACATGCAGCGCTATCCGAAGCTGCACGCGGGCGCCGCATGGCTCGACGAATACGGCGACCCGGACGATCCGCGCGAAGGCGCGGCGCTGGCCGCGTATTCGCCATATCACCGCGTGCGCGAAGGCGTCGCATATCCGCCGTTGTTGCTGACGACGTCGACGCGCGACGACCGCGTGCATCCCGCGCATGCGCGCAAGATGGCCGCACGCATGCAGGCGCTCGGTCACGAACGGGTGTGGTACTGGGAGAACACCGACGGCGGCCACGGCAGCGCCGACGATCTCGAACGCGCGGAAGCCGACGCAGCCGAATTCGGCTTTCTGTGGGCCCATCTCGGGCCGGCGCCCGCGCGGCGCTGATCGCGCGCGGGCGGCCTGGGGCCTGTTATCGGCGTGAACAGGCCCTGAACGATCAGCCGACGACCGCGACGACCGGCGTGTGGTCGGACGGCTGTTCCCACGTGCGCGGCACGCGATCGATCTCGCACGACGCGCAGGTCGCCGCGAGCGCCGGCGACAGCAGGATGTGATCGATGCGCAGCCCCGCGTTGCGGCGGAACGCCATCATCCGGTAGTCCCACCACGTGAAGGTTTTCTCGGGCTGTTCGAAGCGACGGAACGCATCGACGAAGCCGAGTTCGATCAACTGCGTGAAATGCGCGCGCTCCTGCGGCGACACGAGATTCTGGCCTTCCCATTTCGCGGGATCGTGCACGTCGCGGTCTTCCGGCGCGATGTTGTAGTCGCCGAGCAGCGCGAGCTTCGGGTAGCGCTGCAGCTCGGTGCGCAGCCACGCCTGCAGCGCGTCGAGCCACTGCATCTTGTAGACGAACTTGTCGGAGTCGAGCGCCTGGCCGTTCGGAAAATACGCGGACACGATGCGCACGCCGTCGACCGTCGCGGCGATCACGCGCTGCTGCGAATCCTCGAAGCCGGGGATGTTGCGCACGACGTCCGATTCGTCGACGGCGAGCGTGTCGCGCACGAGGATCGCGACGCCGTTGTAGGTCTTCTGGCCGGTGAACCAACTGCGGTAGCCGGCCGCCTCGAGATCGGCGCGCGGGAATTTCTCGTCCGGCAGCTTCAGTTCCTGCAGGCACAGTACGTCGGCGCCGCTTTGCGCGAGCCAGTCGAGCACGTGCTGTTTGCGGACGTTGAGCGAATTGACGTTCCAGGTGGCGATTTTCATGAACGGGAGGGTGCGTGCGGCGTGAATGCGAAGGCCGCCATCTTACCGCGAGCATGGGGTGCGAACGCGTGCGTCATGCGGGCTCGCGCATGTGTCACGCATCGCCGCTTGGGCAACGGAAGCAGAAATTGTGACAAAAGTATTGACGTGAGTACTTCCTCACCCTATAATTTATTTCTCTGACGCGGGGTGGAGCAGTCTGGCAGCTCGTCGGGCTCATAACCCGAAGGTCACAGGTTCAAATCCTGTCCCCGCAACCAAGCACACCAGACGATGTGCCGCGCAATTGACCGATGCGCACTTCGTCTACGAAAAACCCGGCTCCGTGCCGGGTTTTTTGTTTTTCGCGTCCGTCTTCGTTATTTCGGTGCGCCCGGGCTCCCGGGCAAGAAGCCGTTCTCGAGCAGATAGGTGGTCGTGTTGACCAGCGTGGCCCGCGCGTTCGGCGTGCCCGACAGCGCCGCGCACTTGTCCTGGCCCGTATTCAGCCGGATCGACCGTTCGGTCGTCGGGTAGTCGACGTCCTTCAGATAGAAATGCGGCAGCGACGTCATGTAGCGCGCATACGGCACGCATGGCCGCTGCATCGGGTCCCTCGACGCGGCGTTGAACGGAAAGTACTCGTCGAACAGATAAGCCGAACTCGACAGGCCGCCCCAGTCGGCCGGCACGGCAATGCTGCCAGTCGGCGTCGTCGCGCCGGTGGCGACGTCAGTGATGAAGCCGTCGACGGTCGAGCGCCCGTCGCTGCGATTACCCTGCGTCACGGTGACCTGCAACCGGTAGGCGTGGCCCGTTTTCCACGGGTAGGCGATCGAGCACGAGGTGCCGGAGCCGCCGTCGGCGCCGCCGCGGCAATTCGCCGACAGCGGCGTCGTGCCGGTGCCGAACGCGCTGAAGATCACCACGTTGCTGCTTTGCGTGCGTGGCTGGATACCGGTGTAGATCGCGTGGCCGCCATGTTGCGACGACAACTGGTTGGCCCAGTAGTAGCTCGCGTTGACCTGGGTCGGCACGACCTCGGGCGTGATCTCCCACGTCATGCGATCGAAGCCGTCCCGGGGCGTCGAGGCCGCCGATGCGGTGATGTTGGGGTCGGCGTGCGCGGTGAGCGTGAACGATACGGCGAGCAACGCGCCGAATGCGGTGTTCAGTTTTTTCAATTTCCTGTTTCCTGTTGGTGGAAAAGAGACTGCGACGAGCAGGGTCGATTGAGCGCCGCTGCTCGCGTACCAATTTGCGGTCACTTTATTACCAATGAATAACCAGTCGTGTCGGCGCGCCCGCGCGAGCCGCGTTGGGTGATTCGCGGGCCGTGCGCGCCAGGCCCGTGTGGCGGGCGAGAGCACGGAGTCGCGCGCGCGGCGAGGCGCGCCTCGGGAGACTGAATCCTGCCGCGCGGAACAATGCGGCGATGCCATCCGGCGACGGTTGACGCCACGCGATGGCGGGCGTCCTTCAGTGCGCCGCCCATTCGACGGCCGCCTTCGCATGCAGCGCGGTCGTATCGAATACCGGCAGCGGCGAATCGTCCGCGCCGATCAGCAGCGTGATTTCCGTGCAGCCGAGGATCACGGCCTGCGCGCCGCGTTTTGCCAGTTCGTCGATGACCGACACGTACGTCACGCGCGATTCCGCCGAGATCACACCGTGGCACAGCTCGTCGTAGATGATCCGGTGCACGTTGTCGCGCCCGCGTTCGTCCGGCGTCAGCACGTCGAGCCCGAACTTCTCGCGCAACCGCTCCGCATAGAACGGCAGCTCCATCGTGTAGCGCGTGCCGAGCAGGGCGACGCGCTCGACGCCCGCGTCGCGCAGCGCGCTGCCGGTCGGGTCGGCGATGTGCAGGAACGGCAGCGTCACCGCGGCTTCGATCGCGTCGTGCACGCGATGCATCGTATTGGTCGTCAGGACGACGAGATCGGCACCGGCCGCTTCGAGCTGCCGCGCGGCGTCGGCCATCCGTTCGCCGAGCGCCGCCCAGTCGTGCGTGCGCTGCAGCGCTTCGATCTCGGCGAAGTCGACCGTGACCAGCACGCTCTTCGCGTTGTGATGGCCGCCGTGCAATGCCTTCGAGTGCCGGTTGATCATCCGGTAGTACTCGGCCGACGATTCCCAGCTCATGCCGCCGATCAGTCCGATCGTCTTCATCTGACACCCCTGCGTTTCGTGTATCGCGGCAGACGAGTATAGGCGCCGCTGCGCGTGCCCGGCCGGTACGATCCGTGCAAACCGGGCCAGTACGGCGCAGCCGGTTGTGGGTGGCCGGCGGCGGGCGACCGACTCGGGTCATACGCGGCAGTTGAAACCGGTACTGTGTTTTTGTACAGTATCGGCACCGTGAGCCCGACCACCATCCCGCCTGCCGATCCGCCCGCGCCGCCGCCCGGCGACGCGCCACCGCGCATGCGCAAGATCATCCACTGCGATTGCGACTGCTTCTACGCGTCGGTCGAGATGCGCGACGACCCGTCGCTGCGCAACCGGCCGCTCGCGGTCGGCGGCCGGCCCGACCAGCGCGGCGTGATCGCGACCTGCAACTACGAGGCGCGGCGCTACGGCGTGCATTCGGCGATGTCGTCGGCGCTGGCGATGCGCAAGTGCCCGGCCCTGCTGATCCTGCCGTCCGCGATGGACAAGTATCGCGCGGCGTCGCGGCAGATCATGGCGATCTATCGCGACTACACGCCGGACGTCGAGCCGCTGTCGCTCGACGAGGCGTACCTCGATGTCAGCGGGTCGGAGCGTTGCCAGGGCAGTGCGACGCTGATCGCGCGCGAGATCCGCGAGCGAGTGCGCGATACGGTCGGCGTGACCGTGTCGGCGGGCGTCGCACCGAACAAGTTCATCGCGAAGATCGCGTCCGACTGGAACAAGCCCGACGGGCTGTTCGTCGTGCGGCCGCACGAGATCGACGCGTTCGTCGCGGCGCTGCCGGTGCGCAAGCTGCACGGGGTCGGCAAGGTGACGGCCACGCGGCTCGACCGGCTCGGCATCCAGACCTGCGCGCAGCTGCGGGACTGGCCGCTGATCGACCTGCACCGCGAGTTCGGCGCGTTCGGGCGGCGGCTGTACGAACTGTCGCGCGGGATCGACGAGCGGCCCGTGCAGGCCGACCAGGAGCGCAAGTCGGTCAGTGTCGAGACGACCTACGTGACCGACCTGACGACGCTCGAGCAATGCGCGGACGAAATCCGACGCCTCGTCGTGCAACTCGACGCGCGGATCGAGCGCGCCGGCGCCGCGCGGTCGATCCGCAAGCTGTACGTGAAGATCCGCTTCGCCGATTTCCAGCGTACGACGGTCGAGTGCGTGGCCGACGCGACGAATGCCGAGACGGCCGTCACGCTGCTCGCGAAGGGGTTGTTGCGGCGCGCGCAGCCGGTGCGGCTGCTCGGCGTCGGCGTGCGTATCGACGAGGACACGGCCGAGCGCCACGGGCAATTCCTGCTGTTCGACGACGAAGCGGGCGACGACACGCCCGCGCCATGAAAAAAGGCACCGCCGAAGCGGTGCCTTTGCTCACATGCAGCCGAAAGCGCTGGCGGCGCACTTAGTGCGCGGGCGCAGCCATCCCGTTGTGGCGCAGCAGCGCGTCGATCTGCGGCTCGCGGCCGCGGAACGCCTTGAACGACTCCATCGCCGGACGGCTGCCGCCGACCTCGAGGATTTCGCGGCGATAGCGCGTGCCGGTTGCCGCGTCGAGCACGCTGCCGCTGGTGGCCGCCGCTTCCTCGAACGCCGCGTACGCGTCGGCCGACAGCACCTCGGCCCACTTGTAGCTGTAGTAGCCGGCCGCGTAGCCGCCCGCGAAGATATGGCTGAACGTGTTCGGCCAGCGCGAGAACGCCGCCTGCGGGATCACGTGATAGCGCTCGTTGATCTCGCGCGCGAACGCGGTCACGCCGGTGGCGCCGGCCGGGTCGAAATCGACGTGCAGCAGCATGTCGAACATCGAGAACACGATCTGGCGCAGCGTACCGAGCCCGCTCTGGAAGTTCTTCGCGGCGATCATCTTGTCGAACAGCGCGCGCGGCAGCGCGGCGCCCGTATCGACATGCGACGACATCGACGACAGCACGTCCCATTCCCAGCAGAAGTTCTCCATGAACTGCGACGGCAGTTCGACCGCATCCCATTCGACGCCATTGATGCCCGACACGCCGAGCTCGTCGACGCGCGTGAGCATGTGGTGCAACCCGTGGCCGAATTCATGGAACAGCGTGATGACCTCGTCGTGCGTGAAGCACGCGGGCTTGCCGCCGACCGGCGCGGAGAAGTTGCAGGTCAGGTACGCGACGGGCGTCTGCACGTCGCTGCCGCGCTTCGCGCGCGAACGCGCGTCGTCCATCCACGCGCCGCCGCGCTTGCCTTCGCGCGCGTACAGGTCGAGATAGAACTGCGCGACGAGCGAGCCGTCGCGGTTCTCGACGCGGAAGAAGCGCACGTCCTTGTGCCATACCGGCGCGTCGTCCGGCTTGATCTGCACGCCGAACAGCGTTTCGGTGACGGTGAAGAGACCCTTCAGCGCGGCCGGCTCCGGGAAGTACTGCTTGACCTCGTTTTCCGAGAACGCATAGCGCTGCTGGCGAAGCTTTTCGGCCGCGTACGCGACGTCCCACGGCGCGAGTTCGGTCAGGCCGAGCGCATTCGCGGCGAACGTGCGCAGTTCGTCCCAGTCCTTGTCCGCGTGCGGGCGGGCGCGCGTCGCGAGATCCTCGAGGAACGCGATCACCTGCTGCGGCGATTCGGCCATTTTCGGCGCGAGCGACACTTCGGCGAAGTTGCGGTAGCCGAGCATCTGCGCCTCTTCGCGGCGCAGCTTCAGCGCGTCGGCGACGATCGCCGTGTTGTCCCATTCGGCCTTGCCGTCGCCGTACTGCGGCCCGAGCTCCGACGCGCGCGTCGCATACGCGCGGTAGAGCGTCTCGCGCAGCGCGCGGTTGTCCGCGTACTGCAGCACCGGGAAGTACGACGGGAAATGCAGCGTGAATTTCCAGCCTTCCTTGCCGTCCTTCTGCGCGGCTTCGCGGGCGGCCTCGATCGCGTCGCCGGGCAGGCCGGCCAGCTCGGCTTCGTCCTTCGCGAAGTACGCGTACGCATTGGTCGCGTCGAGCACGTGATCGGAGAACGCCTTCGACAGCGCGGCCTGCTGTTCCTGCAATTGCGCGAAGCGCGGCTTCTGGTCCTTGGGCAGCTCGGCGCCCGACAGGCGGAAGTCGCGCAGCGCATTGTCGAGGATCTTCTTGCGCTCGGCGGACAGCGTCGCGTATTCGGCGCTCGCGGCGATCGCCTTGTACTTTTCGTACAGCGCGAGATTCTGGCCGACGCTCGACCAGAACTCGGTCACGCGCGGCAGGTTTTCACCGTAGGCAGCCCGCAGTTCGGGCGTGTCGGCGACCGCATTCAGGTGGCCGACGATGCCCCATGCGCGGCCGAGCGGCTCCGTGGCTCGCTCGACCGTCTCGACGACGGCGGCCCAGGTCGACGGCGTGTCGCTCGCGCTCGCCGTTTCGACCGCGCGGCTGGCGGCATCGAGCAGCGTATCGAGCGCGGGCGTCACGTGTTCCGGGCGGATCTCGCCGAAACGGGGCAGGCCGGAGAAGTCGAGGAGCGGATTGGTGTTGGCGCTGGCGGACATTAAGACTCCCTGTCTGTTGCCGGATGAACCGGGGTGAAAAGGGTGAGGCGCGACGAAGCGGCGCCCGATATCGACATTATTGGGGCGCATCGTGCGCTTTCCAATCGTTAGTTTCTAATGACGCGATTGACGCAGGGTCGAATGCGGACGGCCGGCGAGGTGCGGTCGGCGAGGTGCGGCCGGCGAGGTGCGTCGGGCGCGCCGGCCGGCGCGATGCAGCCGCGCGAGTGCGGCTGGCGAGGCGTCGGCGCGCTGAACCGCGCGCCGGCCGGGCAAAGGCAGTGTCAGGCTGCGGAGGCCGCTGCGCGTTCGGCGGATTCGATCGTGTTGATCAGCAGCATCGTGATCGTCATCGGGCCGACGCCGCCCGGCACCGGCGTGATGTAGCCGGCGACTTCCTTCACGCCCGCGAAATCGACGTCGCCGCACAGCTTGCCCGCGTCGTCGCGGTTCATGCCGACGTCGATCACCGTCGCGCCCGGCTTCACCATGTCGGCGGTCAGGATGTTGCGCTTGCCGACCGCGGCGACCACGATGTCGGCCTGGCGCGTATGTGCGGCGAGGTCGCGCGTCTTGCTGTGGCAGATCGTCACGGTCGCGCCGGCGTCGAGCAGCATCATCGCCATCGGCTTGCCGACGATGTTCGAGCGGCCGATCACGACCGCGTTCGCGCCTTGCAGCGCGATGCCGTGCGCTTCGAACATCTTCATCACGCCGTACGGCGTGCACGGGCGGAACAGCGGCTTGCCGGTCATCAGCGCGCCCGCGTTCGCGACGTGAAAGCCGTCGACGTCCTTTTCCGGCGCGATCGCCTCGATCACCTTGTGGCTGTCGATATGCGCGGGCAGCGGCAGCTGGACGAGGATGCCGTGGATCTTCGGGTCGCGGTTCAGCGCGTCGATGCGCGCGAGCAGGTCGGCTTCCGACAGCGTGGCCGGGTACGCATCCTTCAGCGAGAAGAAACCGTTGTCCTCGCACGCCTTGATCTTGTTGCGCACGTAGACTTCGCTCGCCGGGTTCGCGCCGACGAGGATCACCGCGAGACCGGGCTGGTGGCCGCGCGCGGTCAGCGCGGCGGCGCGTTCGGCGGCCTGGGCGCGCAAGGTCTTCGAAAGGGCGTTGCCGTCGATGAGGAGGGCTGTCATGGTGGTGGGTCCTGCCGGGAAGTTGGAATGCGGGCGTACGGCGCCCGAAGCGCCGTAGCAAAGCACGTAATTATACCGTTCGCCTGCTGCCGTCCGACAGCGAATCAACGGGAAGCGTCATGGCCGCGGCGCGCGTGCGCCGGGAGGAACGGCCGCCGCCGCGCGAGTGGGCCGCATCGCGCGGGGCGGCAAACGCCGGTTGCGGGCCGGGCAGCCGGGGCGGGCCGTGCCGCCGCGGCCGGAGCACCCGCTCAGGCCTGTTTCTTCGACAGCGCGAGGCGCAGCAGGTCGGCCACCGTGTTGACGTTGAGCTTTTCCATGATGTTCGCGCGGTGCGCCTCGACCGTCTTGATGCTGATGCCGAGATCGTCGGCGATCTGCTTGTTCAGGCGGCCCGCGATGATCCGTTCGAGCACCTGCTGCTCGCGCGCGGTCAGCTTCGACAGGCGTTCGCTCGCGGCGCGCTGCTCCTGGACGCTCTTGCTTTCGCTTCGGGCCTTGTCGAGCATCCGCTCGACGAGCTTGCGCAGCTCGGCTTCGTCGAACGGTTTCTCGATAAAGTCCATCGCACCCTTTTTCATCGTCGACACGGCCATCGGCACGTCGCCGTGGCCGGTGACGAAGATGATCGGCAGCGCGGCATTGTCGGCGATCAGGCGTTCCTGCAATTCGAGGCCGCTCATGCCCGACATCCGCACGTCGAGGATCAGGCACGCGATCTGGCCGGCCTGCTGCGCCGGCTGGTACGCATCGAGGAACTGCTCGGCGCTCGAGAAGCATTGCACGCGATAGCCGTTCGCCTCCAGCAGCCAGCGCAGCGAGTCCCGTACGGCCTCGTCGTCGTCGACGACAAAGACGGTTTCCTGAGTGGTGGTGACAGGGCTATTCATAGTTCTCCCGTAACGGTATGTGATGCCGATGCCTCGCGCCCCCCTTGGCCGAGATCAGCGGGTTCCCCAATGGGCAGGCTGCAGTGGAACGTCGCGCCGGAAATGCGGCCGTCCGGCTCGACGTTGTTGACCACCCACAGACGCCCCCGATGCGATTCGATGATCGAACGGCAGATGTTCAGCCCCATGCCCATGCCATCGGACTTGGTGCTGTAAAACGGTTCGAACAGGCGCTCGGCGGTCGCTTCGTCGACGCCCGGGCCCTGGTCGATCACACGGATGTCGACGAAGCCCGCATCGATGTCGGCGACGACGCGGATCACGCCGTCCACCGACGCCGGTTTCACGTCGGCCATCGCCTCGGCTGCGTTCTTCATCAGGTTCACGAGCACCTGCTCGATCAACACGGGGTCGACATAAATAATAGGCATTCTTGCGAGGATTTCCGTGACGATCCGGATCCTGCGCTTCCTGGCCTCGATTTCGGCGAGCCCGACCGCGTCGGCGACGATGTCCGCGACCCGCGCCGGCTGGCGCTTCGGCTCGCTGCGCTTCACGAATTCGCGGATCCGCTTGACGATCATCCCCGCGCGCAGCGCCTGCTGCGCGGTCTTCTCCAGCGCGGGCTGCAGCGTCTCGGGCGTGCCGCGGCCGCTCTTGACGAGCGCGAGCGTGCCCGAACAGTAGTTGTTGATCGCGGCGAGCGGCTGATTCAATTCGTGAGCAATCGACGACGCCATTTCGCCCATCGTCATCAATCGGCTCGTGAACTGCAGCTTTTCTTCCTGCTGGTGCGCGAGCTCCTGCGCCTTCTTGCGGGTCGTGATGTCGGTCGCGATCTGCATCTGCGCGAGGTGGCCGTCCACCCACTGGATGTACTGGCGGCGCACCTCGAACCACTTCTGGATGCTCTCGACGTACACCTCCTGCGCGTCCGCCGTGCTGCTTGTCAGCGCGGCGGCCGGCAGGCCCGCGAACGCGTCGACCATGTCGATCGAGTCGGACGACGCCTGCGCGCGGTCGAAGCCGCCGCCCGACAGCTCCAGATGGCCGTCCGGACGGATGCCGAACAGGTGGCGGTAGTAGCGGTTCGCGAACAGCAGCTCGGCTTCGTCGGCGGCGAGCACCGACACCGCGGCGTCGAGGCTTTCGAGCACCGTCGTGAAGCGTTCGTGCGCGGCCGCGAGCTCTTCGCGCGCGCGCTTCGGCTCCGTGATGTCGGTCATCGACGACATCCAGCCGGTCTGGCGGCCCGAACTGTCGATCAGCGGTGACACGTAGAGGCGCGCATGGAACAGCGTGCCGTTCTTGCGCCGCACGCGCAGCTCGAAGCCCGAGCTCGGCGCCTTGCCGCGCAGCGTCATGTCGAGCTGGCGCTGCATTTCCGGGTACGCGTCGCGCGGCCAATACGGGAACGGCGCGACCTTGCCGACGAGATCGGTCTCGTCCCAGCCCGTCATCCGGCAGAACGCGGGATTCACGTGCGTGATGCGGCCGTGCATGTCGAGCACGCGCATGCCGATCAGCACCGAGTTTTCCATCGCGCGGCGGAAGAACGCCTCAGCGTACAGCGCCTGCTGCGCCTCGAAGCGCTGGCGCGTGTGCTTCCACAGGCTCCAGAGGCTCCACAGCACGAAGCACGACAGCCCGGCGACGAGCCACACGAGCGTGTTGTTGGTCAGGTTCGTGAGCTGCGGGAACGCGTACACGCGCACCGTCAGCCCCTGGCCGGGCGGGTCGAGCGGGAGATCGTAGTGCGAGTCGCGCGGCAGTCGCGGGCGCGTCGACGTGGACGACAGTTCGCGGTTGTTCGAGTCGGTGATCGAGATCTTGTACTTCGACGACAGCTCCTGCGGGATGTCGTGCTTCAGGATCCCTTCGACCGAGAACACCGCGGCGAGCGAGCCGAGATATTCGCGGTCGCCGCGCATTACCGGCGTCTGCAACGTGATGAAGCCGTTGCCGAACTCGTCGTAGATCAGCGGCGAATACGCCTGGCGGCGCGTGCTGCGCGCCTCGTCGTACGCGCCGCGCACCGCGTCCTGCATCTGCGCGTCGCCGGGCTTCGCGAGCCGTTGGCCGAGCAGCGGCGGATGCACGGCCGGCCAGCGCTGCACGCCCGGCGCCGTGTACCAGTTCAGGTAGAGGATTTCCGGATGCGTCTGCATCACGTCCGCGACCGCCATCTGGAACGCGTTCTGGTCGAGGCGGCCGGACGCGAGGTCGCGCGACAGCGCCTGCAGTTGTTCCTGCGCGCCCGTCATCGACAGGCGGATCTGCTGCTGGGCCCACGCGACGTTGCGAAACAGGGTGTCTTCCTGCTGCTGCTGTTCGCGCCGGTTGAGGCTCCACAGGATGAGGCTCATCACGACGAGGAACACCAGGATCGACAGCAGCGGCGTCAGCAAATAGGAATTGGACCACCACGGTCCGTGGTGCCAACGGGACGGCTGCGACTCCGCCGGCGGGCCCGGCGGTCGCGCCGAGCGTGCGAAAAGCCGATCGGTCAACATGGCAGGATTGTAGCGCAGCGCAATACATGGAAAACCGATACCGGATAGGTTGAACGGAAACGGTTTTGTTCCGACGAGACGGGCTGCGGAGCCCCGAAATATGGGTGCAGCGCAGCAATATTTCGCATCATGAGAAAAGATCTCACGATTCGAAAATTTTGTTGCGCAGGCCCGTCCACGCTCATTACAATCCGTCGGAGCTTGCCCGCAGCCGGCCGCGCCGCGTCGTCTGCACGAGAGCGATCCTCACATTCCAGGACCCAGGAGACGAGAATGTCCGCTGTACCGAACGAAGTGATGAAGTATGTCGCCGCCGAACGTGACGACGACCCGCAAGAAACCGTCGAGTGGCTGGAGTCGCTCGATGGCGTGATCTCCTCCGTGGGCACCGGCCGCGCGCATTACCTGATCGAAAAGCAGATCGAATTCGCCCGCATGCACGGCGAACACCTGCCGTTCTCCGCCAATACCCCGTACATCAACACGATTCCGCTCGAAGCCCAGGCGAAGATTCCGGGCGACCAGGACATCGAGCACCGCATCCGTTCGTACACGCGCTGGAACGCGCTGGCGATGGTGCTGCGCGCGGGCAAGGACACGAACGTCGGCGGCCACATCGCATCGTTCGCGTCGGCCGCGACGCTCTACGACGTCGGCTACAACCATTTCTGGCACGCGGCGTCCGACCAGCATGGCGGCGATCTCGTGTTCGTGCAGGGCCACTCGTCGCCGGGCGTGTACTCGCGCGCGTTCCTGCTCGGCCGCCTGAAGGAAGAGCAGCTCGACAATTTCCGTCAGGAAGTGGACGGCAAGGGCATTTCGTCGTACCCGCACCCGTGGCTGATGCCGGACTTCTGGCAGTTCCCGACCGTGTCGATGGGTCTCGGTCCGATCATGGCGATCTACCAGGCACGCTTCATGAAGTACCTGGAATCGCGCGGCATCGCGAAGACGGAAGGCCGCAAGGTGTGGGCGTTCCTCGGCGACGGCGAGACGGACGAGCCGGAATCGCTCGGCGCGATCGGCATGGCGAGCCGCGAGAAGCTCGACAACCTCGTGTTCGTGATCAACTGCAACCTGCAGCGTCTCGACGGCCCGGTGCGCGGCAACGGCAAGATCATCCAGGAACTCGAATCGGAATTCCGCGGCGCCGGCTGGAACGTGATCAAGGTCATCTGGGGCAGCCGCTGGGATGCGCTGTTCGCGCGCGACAAGTCGGGCGCGCTGATGCGCCGGATGATGGAATGCGTCGACGGCGAATACCAGACGTACAAGTCGGAGTCGGGCGCGTACGTCCGCGAGCACTTCTTCAACACGCCTGAACTGAAGGCGCTCGTCGCCGACTGGTCGGACGACGACATCTGGGCGCTGAACCGCGGCGGTCACGATCCGCACAAGATCTACGCGGCGTTCCACGAAGCGACCAACACGAAGGGCGCGCCGACCGTCATCCTCGCGAAGACCATCAAGGGCTACGGGATGGGCGAGTCGGGCCAGGCGATGAACATCACGCACCAGCAGAAGAAGCTGCCGGTCGAGCAACTGAAGAAGTTCCGTGACCAGTTCCGCCTGCCGATCACCGACGAGCAGATCGCCGACGTGCCGTATCTGAAGTTCGAGGAAGGCTCGAAGGAACTCGAATACATGCGCCAGAAGCGCATGGACCTCGGCGGCTACCTGCCGCACCGCCGCGAGAAGGCGACGTCGCTGCCGGTGCCGGCGCTCGACGCGTTCGAGCCGCTCCTGAAGGGCACGGGCGAAGGCCGCGAGATCTCGACGACGATGGCGTTCGTGCGGATCCTGAACATCCTGCTGAAGGACAAGGCGCTCGGCAAGCGCGTCGTGCCGATCGTCCCGGACGAATCGCGTACGTTCGGCATGGAAGGCCTGTTCCGCCAGATCGGCATCTGGAACCAGGAAGGCCAGAAGTACGTGCCGGAAGATTCCGACCAGCTGATGTTCTACAAGGAATCGCAGACCGGCCAGATCCTGCAGGAAGGCATCAACGAAGCGGGCGGCATGTGCGACTGGATCGCGGCGGCGACGTCGTATTCGACGCACGGCGAGATCATGGTGCCGTTCTACATCTTCTATTCGATGTTCGGCTTCCAGCGCATCGGCGACCTCGCGTGGGCCGCGGGCGACATGCGTTCGCGCGGCTTCCTGCTGGGCGGCACCGCGGGCCGTACGACGCTGAACGGCGAAGGCCTGCAGCACGAAGACGGCCACTCGCTGCTGTGGGCGGCATCGGTGCCGAACTGCGTGAGCTACGACCCGACGTTCGGTTATGAACTCGCGGTGATCGTCCAGGACGGCCTGCGCCGCATGGTGCAGGACCAGGAAGACGTGTACTACTACATCACGGTGATGAACGAGAACTACGAGCACCCGGCGATTCCGCAGGGCGAGCACGTGGCGGCCGACATCATCAAGGGCATGTACGCGTTCAGGAAGGCCGACGCCGACAAGAAGGCGCCGCGCGTCCAGTTGCTCGGCGCGGGCACGATCTTCAACGAAGTGATCGCCGCCGCCGACCTGCTGAAGAACGACTGGGGCGTCGCCGCCGACCTGTGGAGCGTGCCGAGCTTCACCGAACTCGCGCGCGAAGGCCATCAGGTCGAGCGCTGGAACCTGCTCCATCCGACCGAGGAGCGTCGCCTGTCGCACGTGCAGAAGTGCCTGAAGGACACGCAGGGCCCGGTCATCGCTTCGACCGACTACGTCCGTGCGCTGGTCGACCAGATCCGCGGCCAGATCGATCGCCGCTTCGTCGTGCTGGGCACCGACGGCTTCGGTCGTTCGGACACCCGCGAGAAGCTGCGTCACTTCTTCGAAGTCGACCGTCACTGGGTCACCGTCGCCGCGCTCAACGCGCTGGCCGACGAAGGCACGATCGAGCGCAAGGTGGTCGCGGACGCGATCGCCAAGTACAACCTCGATCCGTCCAAGCCCAACCCGATGACCGTTTAACGCACACGCCGTGTGATGCCGCGCGCCGCTCCCGCGAGGAGCGCGCGCGGCCATGGAGACAGAAACAGATGAGTCAAGCGATCGAAGTGAAGGTGCCGGATATCGGCGATTACAAGGACGTGCCGGTCATCGAGATCGGCGTGAAGGTCGGCGACACGGTCGAGCCCGAGCAGTCGCTCGTCACGCTCGAGTCGGACAAGGCGACGATGGACGTGCCGAGCCCGGTCGGCGGCGTCGTGAAGGAAATCAAGGTCAAGGTCGGCGATTCCGTGTCGGAAGGCTCGTTGATCATCCTGCTCGAAGGTGGCGCAGGCGCGCAGGCGAATGGCGCGGCCGCGCCGGCCGCGGCTCCCGCTCCCGCAGCAGCGCCGGCACCGGCCGCCGCCGCGCCCGCTGCCGCACCGGCCGCGTCCGGCGGCACGCTCGAAGTGAAGGTGCCCGACATCGGCGACTACAAGGATGTCCCGGTGATCGAGATCGGCGTGAAGGTCGGCGACACGGTCGAGAAGGAACAGTCGCTCGTCACGCTCGAGTCGGACAAGGCGACGATGGACGTGCCGAGCCCGGCCGCCGGCGTCGTGAAGGGCATCTTGGTCAAGGTGGGCGATTCGGTGTCGGAAGGCACGCTGATCGTGCTGCTCGAAGCCGCCGGCGCTTCGGCTGCCGCCGCACCGCAGGCCAGCGCACCGACTCCGGCCGCGGCCGCGCCGGCGCCCGCCGCCGCACCGGCACCCGCGAAGGCTGCGCCGGCACCGGCCGCCGCCGCTCCGGCTCCGGCCGCCGCGCCGTCGGGCGAATATCGCGCGAGCCACGCATCGCCGTCGGTCCGCAAGTTCGCACGCGAACTCGGCGTCGAAGTCGCGCGCGTGCAGGGCTCGGGGCCGAAGGGCCGCATTACGAAGGAAGATATCACGGGCTTCGTGAAGGGCGTGATGACGGGCCAGCGCGCGGCGCCGGCAACGGCAGCCGCGCCGGCAGGCGGCGGCGAGCTGAACCTGCTGCCCTGGCCGAAGGTCGACTTCTCGAAGTTCGGCCCGTTCGAGGCGAAGCCGCTGTCGCGCATCAAGAAGATCTCGGGCGCGAACCTGCATCGCAACTGGGTGATGATCCCGCACGTCACGAACAACGACGAAGCGGACATCACCGAGCTCGAAGCGCTGCGCGTCCAGCTGAACAAGGAACACGAAAAGGCGGGCGTGAAGTTCACGATGCTCGCGTTCGTGATCAAGGCGGTCGTCGCCGCGCTGAAGAAATTCCCGACCTTCAACGCGAGCCTCGACGGCGACAACCTCGTGTTCAAGCAGTACTTCCACGTCGGTTTCGCGGCCGATACGCCGAACGGCCTCGTCGTGCCGGTGATCCGCGATGCGGACAAGAAGGGCCTCGTCGACATCGCGAAGGAAATGAGCGACCTGTCGAAGGCCGCGCGCGAAGGCAAGCTGAAGCCGGACCAGATGCAGGGCGGCTGCTTCTCGATCTCGTCGCTCGGCGGGATCGGCGGGACAAACTTCACGCCGATCATCAACGCGCCGGAAGTGGCGATCCTCGGGTTGTCGCGCGGGCAGATGAAGCCGGTGTGGGACGGCAAGCAGTTCGTGCCGCGGCTCATGCTGCCGTTGTCGCTGTCGTATGACCATCGTGTCATCGATGGCGCCGAAGCCGCGCGGTTCAATGCGTATCTCGGCGCGTTGCTCGGGGATTTCCGTCGCATCATTCTTTGATGAGATGAGGGGCTCGCGGGGGCGTGGTTTCGTGTCTGTTCTCCACGCTCTTGTCGTTGAACCTGTTTTGCCAACGGTCTGCTAGCGTCGCCCCTGCGCGGGGCGGCGGTCACTTTTCTTTGTCTTCCAAAGAAAAGTGACCAAAAGAAAGGCGCGTCCTTGGGCGGACGGCAAAGGTGGTCCTGCCCAACGTCGCGTGCTCTTGTCAGGCCGCATGTCGTCAGGTTCCGTCTTTCCGCCGGTCCCTCCCTCTCTCTCTGCAGCTATTCAAGAAGGGGACAGTCATGAGTCTCATCGAAGTCAAGGTTCCGGATATCGGCGATTTCAGCGGCGTCGATGTCATCGAAGTCAACGTCAAACCCGGCGACGTGATCGAAAAAGAGCAAACGCTCATCACGCTCGAATCCGATAAAGCCTCCATGGAAGTGCCCAGCGACGTCGCCGGCACCGTCAAGGAAGTCAAGGTCAAAGCCGGCGAGAAAGTCTCGCAAGGCACCGTCATCGCCATCGTCGAAGCGTCGGCAGGCGCAGCCGCTCCCGCGAAAGCGCCCGAAGCGCCGAAGCCCGCAGCCGCCGCACCGGCTCCGGCCGCAGCCGCGCCGGCACCCGCGCCCGCGCCGCAAGCCGGCAGCTACAGCGGCGCCGCCGACATCGAGTGCGACATGCTCGTGCTCGGCGCCGGCCCCGGCGGCTACTCGGCCGCATTCCGCGCCGCCGACCTCGGCATGAAGACCGTACTCGTCGAACGCTATTCGACGCTCGGCGGCGTCTGCCTGAACGTCGGCTGCATCCCGTCGAAGGCGCTGCTGCATACGTCGCTCGTCGTCGAGGAAGCCGCGGCGCTCGCGTCGCACGGCATCACGTTCGGCAAGCCGCAAGTCGATCTCGACAAGCTGCGCGACTTCAAGGGCGGCGTCGTCAAGAAACTGACGACCGGCCTCGCCGGCATGGCGAAGGCGCGCAAGGTCGAAGTGGTCACCGGCGTCGGCGCGTTCGTCGATCCGTTCCACATGGAAGTGCAGGGCGAAAACGGCAAGAAGGTCGTCAAGTTCAAGCAGGCGATCATCGCCGCGGGCTCGCAGGCCGTGAAGCTGCCGTTCATGCCGGAAGACCCGCGCGTCGTCGATTCGACGGGCGCGCTCGAACTGCGCCAGCTGCCCAAGCGCATGCTCGTGATCGGCGGCGGCATCATCGGCCTCGAAATGGCGACGGTCTACTCGACGCTAGGCGCCGAGATCGACGTCGTCGAAATGATGGACGGCCTGATGATGGGCGCCGACCGCGATCTCGTGAAGGTCTGGGAAAAGTACAACGCGAAGCGCTTCGGCAACGTGATGCTGAAGACCAAGACGGTCGGCGCGGAAGCGAAGGAAGACGGCATCTACGTGAAGTTCGAGGGCGAAAAGGCGCCGGCGGAAGCGCAGCGCTACGACCTCGTGCTCGTCGCGGTGGGCCGCAGCCCGAACGGCAAGAAGATCGGTGCCGACAAGGCCGGCGTCGCGGTCACGGATCGCGGCTTCATCGACGTCGACAAGCAGATGCGCACGAACGTCCCGCACATCTTCGCGATCGGCGATATCGTCGGCCAGCCGATGCTCGCGCACAAGGCCGTGCATGAAGGCCACGTCGCCGCGGAAGCCGCGCACGGCGAAAAGGCGTACTTCGACGCACTGCAGATCCCGTCGGTGGCCTACACCGATCCGGAAGTGGCGTGGGCCGGCAAGACCGAGGACCAGTGCAAGGCCGAAGGCATCAAGTACGGCAAGGCCGTGTTCCCGTGGGCCGCTTCGGGCCGCGCAATCGCGAACGGTCGCGACGAAGGCTTCACGAAGCTGATCTTCGACGAGGAAACCCATCGCGTGATCGGCGGTGCGATCGTCGGCCTGAACGCGGGCGACCTGATCAGCGAAGTGTGCCTCGCGGTCGAGATGGGCGCGGACGCGGAAGACATCGGCAAGACGATCCACCCGCACCCGACGCTCGGCGAATCGGTCGGCATGGCCGCCGAGCTGTACGAAGGCGTCTGTACGGACCTGCCGCCGCAACGCAAGAAGTAACAGTAACGCGACCGGCATGGCCGGCCACGCGCCGGCCACGAAAACGCCGCCGCCCGGGCAAACCGGACGGCGGCGTTTTGTTTTGCGTGGCGCGCGACAGGCTCGATGGTGGCGGGCAGTTGGCCGCCCGCACGGCACATTCCGGCGCCAGAAACGAAAAAGCCGCGCTGGGCGCGGCTCTTTCAGGAGCAGGGGACGCTTACGCGGCCGGCTTGCTCGAACGACGTGCGGCAGCGGCGGTTGCAGCCTTCGTTGCGACGGCAGCAGCGGCGTTGAAGTTCGTTTCAGCGATTTCCACCGCTTGCTTCGTGGCCTTCTGAACCGTTTCGTACGTGGTGTTCGCAGCGTTCAGCGCCGACTTCAGTGCGGCGACAGCCGTTTCCGAACCGGCCGGGGCGTTCTTCGCGACGTTGTCGACGAGTGCCTGGACCTTCTTGTTCTGCTCGTCGAATTGCGCTTCGGCGACCTTCGCGAACTCGGCTTGCGTCGACGATGCGATTTCGTACAGGTGACGGCCGTACGACAGCACCTTTTCCGCGACCGGCTGCGACAGGCTCGCTTGCAGCGCGATCAGTTCCTGCGCGTCCTTCACCGACAGCAGACGCTGCGCGTTTTCCTGGCCTTCGGCCAGCGTCGACTTCACGACTTGCAGGTTGAGTTCGATCAGCTTTTCGACGCCTTCGAACGCCTTGGTCGTCAGACCGAACAGGCTTTCGAGGTTGGCTTTTTGGGCGGCGGCGATTTGCTCGGGGGTCAGCAAGGACATGTCAGGCTCCTGAAAAGCGATCGCGTCGATCGCAGGATAAAGGGCACTACGCTGGGGAACTTCGGCGCCGCGTGCTTTGTGCAACGCAGCAATGAGGCCTATTTTAGGGCAGAGAGCACGGATGTCAAGCACTTTTTGTGCGTTGCACAATCGCGACAAATTATCGATAAAACAACGAGTTATCGCACCCGTGCGGAATCGGTTTCATGCGTGTTCCCACATGGTGCGCACGGCGCCGGGGAAAACGCGCCGCACCATGATCACGCACAGGTAAACCTGACAGGCCCATGGAACGTTATCCTTCTGTTCCTGTCGAAAAACGCGCCGTTTCGACGCGCGTGCCGTGGCGACGTGCCGCCGTTACGGCCGAGACCGGCGCCCTGGGCACGCCGAGCATCGGATACGTACTTTCCCCGCTTTAAATTGCCGCCGAAGTGACGTTATCTCAATTAACCGCGTGGTAATCGGGAGACGGGCGCTGTCGGGCAGTGCGTCCCATCGATTTTTTCGATGGGAACGGAAGGGTCGATTGGCCGGAGGTTGGCCGACTCTTACATTCCGGTTTAAAGACGATCGGTAAGTGCCTAATATTGCTCTTTTTTTCAGCTTTAACTACACTTGCGGAAACCTCCCGCCCGCTTTGTCCAGACCCCAATGAAAGCCGAATCGTTTTCACCGCGCAGATTGTTGCAGAGCATGACGCTCGGCACCGCTGTGTCGGTCGCAGTCGCGTTGCTCGCGACCACCGCGTCCGTCACGCCTGCCGACGCCTTCGCCGCCACTGCGAAGACCCAAGCCGCCAAGAAAAAGGCCGTCGCTCCTGCTTCGTCAGCGAAGAAGAAGTCGGCCCGGGCGACCTCCGACAAATCCGCCAAGGTCGCCGACGCCGATGCGCCGCGCGCGAAAGCGTCGCGCAAGCGCGTGACGCTCGCGGCGAACAACCTGCATGGCGGCCATCGCGGCGCGGTGCGCAAGGTCGCGTTCCAGCCGCGCCGTCCGACGGTCGGCCAGGCGTTCGGCCTGCACGACACGCCCGACGCGCTCGCGCTGCGCTCGAGCGTCGCGTACGTCGTCGACCAGAATTCCGGCGAGCCGCTGTTCGACAAGAATTCGCACGCGGTCGTGCCGATCGCGTCGATCTCGAAGCTGATGACGGCCATGGTCGTGCTCGACTCGAAGTCGCCGATGACCGATCAGCTCGAAGTCACCGACGAAGACCGCGACTACGAGAAGGGCACGGGCTCGCGCCTGTCGGTCGGCTCGGTGCTGTCGCGCGAGGACATGCTGCACATCGCGCTGATGGCGTCGGAAAACCGCGCGGCCGCCGCGCTGTCGCGCTACTACCCGGGCGGCCGTCCGGCGTTCATCGCAGCGATGAACGCGAAGGCGAAGTCGCTCGGCATGACCGATACGCATTTCGAGAATTCGACCGGCCTGTCGAGCTCGAACGTGTCGAGCGCGCGCGATCTCGTGAAGATGGTCAATGCGGCGTACCAGTACCCGATGATCCGCCAGTTCTCGACTGATCGCACCTACGAGGTGTACACGGGCAAGCGCAACCTCGTCTACAACAGCACCAACGCGCTGATCCGCGGCAACGGCTCGTGGGACATCGGCCTGCAGAAGACGGGCTTCATCAACGAAGCGGGCGAATGCCTCGTGATGCAGGCCACGATTCACGGCCGGCCGATGGTCATGGTGCTGCTCGATTCGTTCGGCAAGTACTCGCGTTTCGCCGATGCCTCGCGCCTGCGCAACTGGCTCGATGCCGGCGGCGGCGAGCGCCTGACGGCGGCCAACACGCCGAGCGGCGGCACCTGATCGCGCGCGGCGGTTCGCCGCCGTACCGTACCGGTCGCCGCAACGCAAAAGCCCCGCAATCGCGGTAATGCCGTTCAGTTAAGGTTCTTTCTGAGGAACCGGACAGCATAACGAGCAGGACGGGACTTGACGGCCCGATCG
>NZ_JAGIQD010000036.1:0-54155 GCF_017815045.1 Burkholderia sp. CpTa8-5 | reverse complement strand
GATCGGGCCGTCAAGTCCCGTCCTGCTCGTTATGCTGTCCGGTTCCTCAGAAAGAACCTTAACTGAACGGCATTAGCAAGCAAACGGCCGTTTCGGGCACCGGCGCCGGGTTCCGTTTGCTAGGATCGCGCGTCTTCCCTCCGCGCTCCTGCCGCCTTGAATCGCTTCGTGCCGTTTCTCCGAGATGCGTGGCTTCGTTGCCGCGCCCGTGTCGCGCCGCTCGCCGCCGCGTGCCGCACGCGCGTCCGCGCGCTGGGCGCGGGCGCGCTGCATCGCCTGCGCCATCCGACCCGGCGCGGCGTCGCGCTGACGCTCGCCGCGATCCCGGTGCTCGGCCTGCTGGTGCTGCTCGCGTTCGTTCCGTTCACGCCGAGCATCGGCGACATCCGCAAGGCGCGCATCGACCGCCCCGCGCGCGTGCTGTCGGCCGACGGCCAGCTGATCGCCGAATTCCGGCCCGTGAACCGTGAATGGGTGCCGCTCAAGCAGATCTCGCCGCATATGGTCGATGCGCTGATCGCGACCGAGGATCACCGCTTCTACGCGCATCACGGCATCGACTGGCGCCGCACGCTCGCGGCCGGGCTGCATACGTTCTCGGGCGACCGCCAGGGCGGCTCGACGATCACGCAGCAGCTCGCGCGCAATCTGTATCCCGACGAAGTCGGTCGCGCGCCGACGCTCACGCGCAAGCTGAAGGAGCTGATCACCGCGTTCAAGATCGAAGCGGTGTACAGCAAGGACGAGATCCTCGAAACCTACCTGAACACCGTGCCGTTCCTGTACAACGCGTACGGCGTCGAGATGGCCGCGCGCACCTACTTCGGCAAATCGGCCGATCAGCTCGACATTACGGAAAGCGCGACGCTCGTCGGGATGCTGAAGGGCAACAGCTACTACAACCCGGTGCTGAATCCGGACCGCGCGGTCCAGCGGCGCAACATCGTGCTCGGCCGGATGGCGCAGATGGGCATGCTGTCGCCGCAGCAGCTCGCGAAACTGCAGCGCCGGCCGCTGCGCGTCGACTTCGAACCGCAGACCGCGCAGCCGGGCCTCGCGCCGCATTTCGCGGTGCAACTGCGCAAGTGGCTGATCGCATGGGCCGACCGCAACAACTACGATCTGTACGCGGACGGCCTCGTCGTGCGCACGACGCTCGATGCGCGGCTGCAGGACATGGCCACGCAGGCGCTGACGCGGCAGACCGAACGACTGCAGGCGATCGCCGACGGCGCATGGCGCGGGCCGTCCGGTTGCGGGCTGCGCAACGACCTGTTCGTCGGCTTCATGCGGCAGACGCCCGAGTATCGCCAGGCGCGCGACACGGGGCTCACCGATGTGCTCGCGCTGAAGCAGCTCGGCGCGAATCGCGAATTCATGCGCGCGCTGTGCGAGCGCAAGACGCAGGTGCAGGCCGGCTTCGTCGCGATCGATCCGCGCAACGGTGCGATCCGTGCGTGGGTCGGCAGCCCGGATTTCGGCAGCGAGCCATTCGATCACGTGGTACAGGCGCGGCGCCAGCCGGGTTCGACGTTCAAGCCGTTCGTCTATGGCGCCGCGTTCGCGGACGGGATGCGGCCGGGCGATACCTTCGTCGACCGCCCCGTCGCGATCCCGATCGACGGCCGCGCCGTGTGGCATCCGACCGATGCGGAACCGCCGACCGGCGAGCCGATGACGCTGCGCGACGCGCTCGCGCTGTCGCGCAACCGCATCACGGCGCAGGTCATGCAGCACGAAGGCGCCGCGAAGGTCGCGCAGCTCGCCCGCGCGATGGGCGTGCGCGACAGCCCGCTCGATGCGGTGCCGTCGCTGGCGCTCGGCACGAGCCCCGTCACGCTGAAAGAGATGGTGTCCGCGTACGGCACGATCGCGAACCGCGGCGTGTACGTCGCGCCGCAGATGATCACGCGCATCGAGGATCGCAACGGCCGGGTGCTCGCCGCGTTCGGCAGCGCGCCGCCGGAACGCGCGTTGCCCGCGCCTGCCGCGCAGACGCTGGTCGACGCAATGCGCGGCGTCGTCGATTACGGGACCGGCGCGGACATCCGCTCGCGCTACGGGATCCGGATCGACGTCGCGGGCAAGACCGGCACGACGCAGGACAACACGGACGGCTGGTTCATCCTGATGCATCCGCAACTGGTGGCCGGCGCATGGGTCGGCTTCGACGACGGCAGCGTGACGCTGCGCAGCGACTACTGGGGCGCGGGCGCGCACAGCGCGCTGCCGATCGTCGGGTCGTTCTACGATGCGGCGCTGCGCGCGCGGGCGATCGATCCGCACGTGCAGTTCTCGCCCGACTTCCGGCCGCGCAGCGCGCCGGCGCCGAAGCGACGCGCACCGCCGCATTCGGGCCTGTTCGACTGGTTGAGGTTCTTTCGCTAAACGTGCCGGCGGCGCTCCGGGCTACCGCAGCGTCGTCGTCGCGTGCCCATCCGCGTACAGCCACACGGGAACGCCGTCATCGCGCAATGCGGCGACCGGTTCATCCATGCGCCAGCGCTGCGCGATCTCGACACGGCGAACGAACCACGGCATCAACGTCGCATGCCGTGCATCGTCGTCACGATCGTCGTCGAACAGCGCATCGTCGCCGATTCGCGTGTAACGCGCCGGATGCAGCACGGTGCCGTCCGCGCGCAATACCGTCGCGCGCACGTCGTGGCCGTCGTCGTCCTGCACGCTGGCGAGCCAGCCATGATCGGCGCCCCAGAACAGGCCGGCCACATCGTCGTAGCGCCCCTGCGCGATCGTCGCGCCCGTCTCGAGATCGCAGATCGCGAGTTGCCCCGGCTCGCCCGGCAGGACGCCGATCGCGTAACGCGTGAACAGCTCGCCCGGCACGGCTTCGTCGTCGGGCAACCACGTCAGCGCCCCCATGTTGACGAAGTCGAACGGCGTCAGCACGCGGCCCTGCCCGTCGACGATCGCGCAACGGCCGTCGTCGCGCCGCACGATATGGCGGATCGTGCCGAGCTCATCGAACATTTCCGCGTGTTCGCCGCCGGTCAGCGGTGCAACTTCCGCGTAATGCGGTTCGACGATCACCCGGCCTTTCGCATCGACGAGACCGACGTGACCGTTACGCCGCGCGACGAACGCGCCCCACTCGGACGACCATTCGAGCGACGCCCACTCGGGCTGTGCGCGCCATTGCCCGTCGCGCCCGATCAGCCCCCATCGCTCGCCTTCGGCTGCCGCCGCGACGGCGCCGTTCACGAATTCGTGCGCGTCGTCGAAACGCGGCGGAATCGTCCACGCGCCATGCGTATCGACGAAGCCCCAGCGGCCATTCAGGCTCGCCGACGCGACACCGCCGGTGAACTCGCCGAAATCGTCGAGCGTCGGTTCGAGTACCCACGCCCCGTCCGTGCGCACGAGCCCGAACCGCTCGCCCACGCGCACGCAGGCGACGTCGCCGCTGAAATCCCACACCGCGTCGAACGCCGGTTCGCGCACGATCCTGACACCGCCGCCCGCGACGTCCCCATCGGCAAGCAGCAGGCCGACCTTGCCGTCGCGCGCGGCCCACAACAACCGGTCGTCACGCGCGCCACTGGCCCACAGGTTCGTCCACTCGGGCGGCACGATCACGTCCCACGCGTCGTCGGTTTCACGCCGCACGCCCCACAGGCCGTTGCTTCCGCGAAAGCTGAACGTGTCGTGATCGAGCCAGTTGCCGTGCAGCTCACCGGCGTCGAACATCTCGGCGAACGTCACGCGGCGCGGCGGATTCTGGCGCCGGAAATAATGATGCGACACGCCGCCGAATCCGAAGCCCCACGCCCAGTCGCCCCAGTCAGCGGGCGTATCGATCTCGAGTGCATCGCGCACGCCGCGCACGTCGCGGAAGTCCATGCAGTTCGCGACCTGCCACCACAGGCGCGTGCACGCATCGCGTTTCTCGTCGATGTAGTCGTTCGGATCGCCGTCGTCGAGCCATGACAGTTCGTCGAGGTTCGCGGATAGCCGGGCCGCGCCGTGCGCGTCGCCGAGCGCATCGATCGACTCGCCGAGATGACGCACGACCGCATCGAACTGGCGCGCGAGCGCCGGATCGTCGCCCGGCAGTGGATACGCGGTGACGAACGCCGCGAGCCGGCTGAGGCGCGCAAGCGCGGCGCGTGCATCGCTCATGAGATTCGGCGTGCCGGCATCGCCGAACACGCGTTGATCGGTAATCGCGTCGCCCGCGCCGCCGTCGGCCAACAGCACGCGCCACAGCAGCGGAAAGTGATTATTGGATTCCGCGAACTCGATCGTTCGCGCGTCGTCGCCATTACCTGGCTGGAGATAAAGCCATGCTCGATTGCCCATCGGAAGGGTCGCCCTCGTTATTATTGTTGCCGTGATCGTGTCGGCGCCCATTATAGAAGCACGCGATGACGCCGGCGGTGGCCGCCTGCGCCGCGCACCATCACCGTCATCGTTCGACCATGACGGCGCGCAATACGCTATCCGATTTCGACCGCGACTATCTTCCCGATTCGAATGAATCGCCGGCCCGGCGACGTACCGGCCGGCGAGGCACTCGACCGCGTTCAGCCGGCCGCGAGCGTGGCGGCCAGCGCGTCGTATTCAGGCACCCACGCTGCACGCCACGCCGCCTTCGTCGCGTCATCGACCCACGCGCCGTCGATCCCGTTCAGCATGAACTGCTTCAACTCGGCCACGGTGAAGCCGAAATGGCTGAACATCAGCTCCCACGCTTCCGAAGGGTTCACCTTGTGCAACGTCGGATCGTCAGTGTTCGGATGGATCTTCAACCCGAGCCCCGGCATCTTGCGCATCGGATGCAGTTCGGCCCATTGCGCCGGCGGCAGCGTGCGCAGGTAATACGAATTCGTCGGCACGACGGTAAACACGATGCCGCGCTCCGCATAGCGGGCGCACAGCTCGGGGTTGTCGACGATCGTATAGCCGTGATCAATGCGGTCCACCTGCAGCAGATCGACGGCCGTCTCGACGTTGCGCCACGGCATCCCGAACTCGCCCGCATGCGCAGTCGTGCGGAAGCCGACCGCACGCGCGCTGCGGTACGCCTTCCAGAACAACTCGGGCGGCCGGTCGTTCTCGCGATAATCGATACCGAGTCCCGCGACTTCGTCCGCGCGATGCGCGCTCATCCACTCGACGATCGCAACCGCTTCGTCGGGGTCCTGCTCGCGGTCGATGCTCGGAATCACGCGCGCGCCGATTCCGAAATCGCGCGCGGCATCGCGAATTCCCGTCACGATCGCGGCCTGCGCATCCGCATACGCGATGCCCGACACGCGCACCGTTCCCGTCGGATTCCAGAAGAATTCCGCGTGCCGCACGTTGTGGGCGGCTGCGTCTTCCAGATACTCATAGGTAATACGCCGCAGGTCGTCGGGTTGCGTCAGCAGATATTTATCGAGCGCGCGCAGCACGTGCAGCACGCCGACCGGTTTCTCGCCGCGTGCGTAGAACGCCTCGATCTCCGCGCGTTCAATCGGTGCCCCGCTGCGTTCGGCCAGCGCGACGAACGTGTCGTGCCGCACCGCGCCGAGCAGGTGGCAATGCAGCTCGACTTTCGGCAGCGCGCGGAAGAAGGCCCGATGGGCCGTCGTGATCTCGATGCCCGTGCGCGCGGCCGGAACGTTGCCTGGTGTTCCCTTCATGTCAGTCTCTTTTTTCGGTAGTGCCATTGCGTCGCGAAGCCGTCTCTCAGTGCGGCTTCACGACGGTCCAGAAGTAATAGCCGAGCGGCAGCGCGAGCACGACGAGCCCCCACGACACGTCGCGCCAGCGCCCAGCCAGCAGCTTGACGAGCACGTAGCACAGCAGCCCGCCCGCGATGCCGGTGCCGAAGCTGTTCGACATCAGCGTGAGCAGCACCATCGACATCACGGGCAGCGCATCGGTGAAGTCGTCGAAATGCGTATGGCGGATCGTCGCGAACATCGACAGCCCGATCAGGATCAGCGCCGGCGCCGTCGCCTCCTTCGGAATCGCGAGCGCGACCGGCACGAACAGCAGCATCGCGGCGAACAGCACGGCCGCCGCCACCGACGACAGCCCGCTGCGGCCGCCCGACTCGACGCCCGCTGCCGATTCGATCAGCGCGGTCAGCGCGGGAATGCCGAACACGGGCCCGAGCGTCGCGGCGAGCGAGTCGACGAGAAACGGCCGGTTGATGTTCGGCAGGTTGCCGTGCTCGTCGAGCAGGTTCGCCTTCGCGCCGACCGCAAGCGCGGTGCCGAGCGTCGAGAAGAATTCCGCCGCGAAGAATGCGAACAGGTACGGCGCGGCGGCCAGGCTCAACGCGCTGCCGATATCGAGCTTGAACGCGATCGGCGCAATGCCGTGCGGCAGCGACATGACCGACGCGGGCAGGTGCGTGACGCCGAGCGGCACACCGGCCGCGGCGGCGACGAGGATCGCGATCAGGATCGCGCCGGGCACCTTGCGCGCCTGCAGCACGATCGCGACCGCGAGGCCGATCAGCGCAACCAACGCGCCCGGCCGCGAGAAGTCGCCGAGCGCGAACGCGTTGGTCTTCGCGTTCGCGACGACCATCCCCGCATTGCGCAGCCCGAGCATCGTGACGAACAGCCCGATCGACGCACCGAGCCCGAGTTTGATCTGCACCGGAATCAGCCGCACCACGACGCCGCGCGCGCCGAGTATCGTCAGCAGGAAGAACAGCACGCCCGACACGCATGCGATGCCCAGGCCCGTCTGCCAGCCGACGTGCTCGGTCGTCGCGAGCGTCACGCCGATGATCACCGAGCCGCCGATACCGGGGCCGACGAGGAACGGCAGGTTCGCGTAGAACCCCATCAGCGTGGTGAACAGCACGAACACGATGATCGTCGCGGTCGTCGCCGCGCCGCGGTCCATGCCGCCCGTCGCGAGCAGCGACGGGATCACGACGAGCAGGTACGCGGCCGCGAGAAACGACGTGACGCCCGCGATCGTCTCGGTGCGCACGCTCGTGCCGCGCGCGGCGAGCGCGAAGCGGCGTTCGAGCCAGTTGGCCGGCACGCGCGCCGGCATCGTGTCAGTCGCTGACATGGTGGTTCTCCTGTGATTCCGAATATTGTCCTGTGTCGGGTCGTGCAGCGCGGTCTTATACTGCCGCGTACCGCATCCCGACCGTCATTGCCCGATGTCCGACCGCTCGTCGCTGCTTCCCGCGCTCACGCTGCGGCAGGTCCAGCACTTCGTCGTCCTTGCACACGCACGCAGCTTCACGCAAGCCGCGCAGGCGCTGTCGCTCACGCAGCCCGCGCTCACCGCGTCGATCCGCCAGATCGAGTTCCTGCTCGGCGGCCGCCTGTTCGCACGCACCGCGCACCGGCTCACGCTGACCGCCGCGGGCGAAGCCGTGCTGCCGCTCGCCGAGCGCCTGCTCAATCAGGCGCGCGGCACCTTCGACGACATGACGCGGCTCATCGGCGAACGCATCCAGACCGTGCGCATCGCGTTCATCCCGTCGGTCGCGGGCCGCCTGCTGCCCGCGCTCAACGCGCTGCGCGCCACGCACCCGACGTTGCGCTTCACGCTCACCGATTTGCCGAACAGCGCGCTCGTCGAAGCGGTGCGCGACGGCGTCGCGGATCTCGGCATCGGCGTGCGCGAACCCGACAGCGACGACGGCACGCTGCGCTACCGGCAGCTGTTCGAGGACGAGATCGTGATCGTCGTGCGGCACGACGATCCGCTCGCCCGCGCGAAGAGCGTCACGTGGGCGAAGCTGGTCGATCGCGATCTCGCGGTGTTCGTGCGCGGCAGCGTCAGCGAATCGCTGCATCGCACCGGCGGCGCCGGAAAGCTGCGCCTGAACGTCACGTACCGGATGGAATACACGGAGCCGCTCTACGCGCTCGCGCGCAACGGCCTCGCGACCGCCGTGCTGCCGAGCCTCTACACGATGCATCTGCACGATCCCGAACTCGTCGCGCTGCGCGTCGACAAGCCGCGCGTCACGCGCGCGATCTCGCTGATCTCGCTCGCCGCCGACGATCGCGGCCCGCACGTGCGCGCGTGCCGCGAGTGGATCGAGCAGCGCATCTGATTCCGTTCGCCGCGCACGGCCGCCCGCACTCAGGGCAATTTCGCGATGCGCTCGACGAGCGTCGCGTAGAAGCGGTCCGCGTCGACCTCGTTGATCCATGTCGCATTCGCTGCACGGCCGCTGCGCCCGTTCCAGTCGACGATCGTCTCGCCGAGCGTCCACTGCCCGGTCGTCTCGACCACCACGTTCACCTTGCGGCCGCCGAACAGCGTCGGATCGACGAGATAGCCGACGGCCGTCGGGTCGTACATTGGCGCGTCTTCAACGCCGCGCCGCTTCTTGTTGTAGGCGAGCTCGGCCTCCATGATGTCGGCGACGATCGCGCCGCAGCGGTTGCCGAGCGCACGGAACGGCGCGACGCGCGCCGGCGTGATCGACGCCTTCACCGCGACGTCGCGCGGCAGCACGACGATCGGCACACCGCTGCCGAACACCACGTCGGCCGCGTGCGGATCGACGTAGATGTTGAACTCGGCGGCCGGCGTGATGTTGCCGCGCTCGAAAAACGCGCCGCCCATCAGCACGATGTCGCGCAACGCGGCGCGAATCTGCGGTGCTTCGACCAGCGCGGTCGCAAGGTTCGTCAACGGGCCGAGCGCACACAGCGTCACGCTGTTCGGCGCCGCGCGGCTCAGCGTATCGACGAGGTACGACACCGCGTGACCGGCGGCGAGCGGCGCGCGCGGCGCATGCAGTTCGACGCCTTCGAGCCCGGTCTTGCCGTGCACGTTCGCGGCCGTCACGAGATCGCGCACGAGTGGCCGCGGGCAGCCCGCATACACCGGCAGCGCGTTCGTGCGGCCGGCCCAGTCGCGGATGATCCGCGCATTGCGTTCGGTCAGCTCGAGCGGCACGTTGCCGGCCACGGCCGTCAGCGCGCGCACGTCGAGCCGGTCCTGCGCGCCGAGCGCAAACAGGATCGCGATGGCGTCGTCCTGCCCCGGATCGGTGTCGATGATCACCGTGCGGCGCGCGGCGTCGCCGCCGGCCGCGAATGCGCCCGTTTCGGGCAGCAGCGCGGTGCCGGCCAGCGCGGCGGACAGTTTCAGGAAGGTGCGGCGGGAGGCGATCGGATGGGTCATGGCCGGGCGCTCAGAACACGTGCCGGACGCCGAGCGTCGCCATCATCTGGCGCGTGCCGGTCGAACGCGCATACGCGAAGATCTGCGCATGGTCCGCGTCGCCGGCCGCCTGCTGCGCGATCACCGTCAGCGCGACGTCGGTGCGTTTGGACAGGAAGTAATCGGCCTGCAGGTTCACCTGATGCCATTTCGGACGCTTGTCGATCACGTCGTACTTGCCGTTCGTGAACGCATACGCGGCGCCGAGAAAGAGTTGCGGCGTCATCGTGTAGACGACGTTCACGCCCAGGTTCTGCAGGTGCAGGTGCGAATTGTCGAGGTAATCGTAGCGCACGTCGGTAAACATCGCCGCGAACTGCGCACGGCCGATCGTGTAGAAGCCGCCCGTGCCCGCGATCCGCTGCCGGCTTGCGTATGCGGCCGGCGACATCGCGCTCTTGCTGAAGATCAGCAGCGGCGACGCATAGTCGTTCGCGATCGCGCCGTCCTGGTTCGTCGCGCTGTACGGATGGTTGTACTGCGCATAGACCACGCTCCAGCGCAGCGGGCCGCGCTCATACCCGAGCCCGAAGCTGTACGCGCTATTGTTCGCGAAACCGGTCGTATTGCTGAAGCCGTACAGCGCGGTGAACTTCAGCCCGTAGTAGACGGGGCTCACGTACTTCACCGAGTTCTGCACGCGGATGTCGTTGTAGCCGTTATCGTTGTCGCCGATGTTCACGCCGTTGCTCGCGATGATCACGGGCCCGATGTAGTCGTGGATCGCATCGTACTGGCGACCGAACGTCAGCGAACCGTAGGTGCGGTCGGCGAGCCCCACGTACGCCATACGCCCGAACTCGCGACCGTTCTGCGCAGCCGTGCCCGTCATCACGTTGAAGCCGTTCTCGAGCTGGAAGACGGCGGACAGCCCCTGCCCGAGATCCTCCTTGCCCTTCAGCCCCCAGCGCGGGTTCTGGTTCGTGCCGGACAACGCCTGCCACGCGTTCTTGCCGCCCTGGTTCGTCGCGAACCCGACACCGGCCGAGATGAGACCGTACAGCGTGATGCTGCTTTGCGCACCGGCATGGGTCGCGAAGGCGCCGAGCATCGCGAGCGGAGCGAGCTTGTAGAGAGTTTTCATGCGGGTCGTGTGGTCGGTGGTGGTCCAGGCGCGGCAGGGTTCCGCGAAACTGGACTCGACTATACGAACCCGGATCGGATAATAAAAGTTTGCTTTCCTTATATGTCAATAAAACGGATTTATTCTCATCCTCGCGCATTCCGCTGTCGGTGAACCGGCGCTCAGTCCGCCGTGTCGCCGCCCTTCGGCAGCTTCGACCACGCGCCGCGCCCCGGCATCGGTGACCAGGCCGGGCGAGTCTTGCGGGCGCTATCGATCACGACCAGGTAGCGGCCCGCGATCGGCGTGACGTCGCGATCGCGACGCAGCACCCACAACGACTTGCCGGCCTCGACGCGTGCCTGATAGTCGTCGTCGAGCAGGCCGTGCTGGTCGAGGAACGTGTTCAGCGACGCGGGAATCCGCACGCAGCCCTTCGAATGCCGGATGCCGAGCAGCGCTTCGAGCCGGTCGGGGTCGGTCGCATGCATCTGGAAGCGCATCGGCGACACGCCACCCTTGCCCCAGCCGCGCTCGCCATCCACCCAGCCGAAGTCGTAGATGCGCATGTCGCGGTGGCCGTAGCCGCGAATACCGTTCTCGTTCGTCGTGCCTTCCGCGCGGAAATCCATCGTGTCGGGCGAGTGATGAAACACGCCGAGCGGTGTCAGGAAATGGTCGTACCGGCCCGGCAGCCCGGTGCCGACCGGCGATGCGCCAATCATCAACCACGCATTGGCCGGCGTCGCGCGGAAATAGATGAACAGCGCCTGCACGTTCGGCGCGCGATCGACCATTACGACGTATTCGCCGGCGAGATCGCCGAGATCCGCATCGGCGAGCGCTTTCTGAAGGCGGTCGCCGTACGCGCGCTGTTCGTTCGCGGGCACGTTCAGGCGTCGCGTGACTTCCTGCGTGAAGCGCTTGCGCATGTCGAGCGCACGGGTCGTCGCGTTTTGCGCCTCCTCGACCGACAGCGGCGGATGCCGGCGCGGCGGAGTGGGTGGAGGCGGCTCGGCCTCGCTGGCGGGCGTGCCGGATGCGGCCGATGCGGGCGCGGCGGCCGACGCGGCGGAAGCCGCGGATGCCCCCGATGTTGCGCTCGCGGATTCCGCGTGATTCGCGTGTGACGCGGCGGATGTTGGCGCGGCAGCCGATGCGCCCGACACTGCATGCGCAGATGAAGCCGGCGGCGTGCGGGACGCCGCTGAAGCCGGCAACGCAGTGGACGAAGACGGCGCAGCGTCGGACGCGGCAAAGGCAGGCTGCTCGGCGAGAACGGAAATCGACATCGCGACAGCGAGCCACACGTATGCGGCGGCTGCACGTTCGAGGCAACGCGGCTTCGCAAAGCGCCGCGCCAGAGGGGCAAGAATCATACGTTCGAAGCCATCGGCCGATCCGGCCGCCGCATGCTGCTGGTGCGAGCGGCGCATCTTCCGCGCAAGCCATCGACACGTCCGGCGCATCGTGCGCGCCCGGCGCCGACGCCTCTTCGCGGCGGAGCCGTCGCTGTGCAACGCGGGCGCTCCGATGGCGGCTAATGAGTCGTCAGGCCCTTCATTCTACTCGTCGATACGCGAATCGGCAGCGACCGGAAGCGCGCTTTTACGTGTAATTGCGCTTCGTCACGCTTTGTTTCAACTCGCTGCCGCTTGAGCTTTCGTTGCGTGGCAGGCTGGCGTGTTGGATGTTTTCGGCGCGCTTGCGTGTTTCATGCGGTTCCGATATCGCCTCGCAGTTGATTTGCATCCCAAATCATTTCGACGATGGCGAACACCGGAACGCAACCGCGCCGCACGCATGCCGCACGAACCGTGCGACACGCATGCGCAGATGCCGACTACTTCGAGATGGTTTCGAGTGCGATGCCCTTCGTGCGCGGCCCCATCCCCCCGATCGCGGCCATCACGATCACCATCGCGCCCGCGATGAACGCGAACACGCCGAACGTGCCGAAACCGCGCAGCACGGCGGCGATCACGAACGACGAGAAGATCGCCGAGAAGCGGCTCCACGAATAGACGAAGCCGACGGCCCGCGCGCGAATCGACGTCGGGAACAACTCGGCCTGGTACGCGTGGAAGCTGTACGACATGATGTTGCTCGCGAGCGTGAGGCCGATGCCGAGCACGATCAGGAACGCGCCCACCGTCGTTTGGCTGAACACCAGCCCGCAGACGACGATCGCCGCCGCCATCGCGACGATCACCGACTTGCGCTCGAAGCGGTCGGCGATCACGAGGCCGATCAGCGGGCCGATCGGCGCCGCGAGCGCAATCACGCTCGAATACATCAGGCTCGACGTGATCGTGATGCCCTGCTTGATCAGCAGCGTCGGCACCCAGTTCGCGAAGCCGTAGAAGCCGACCGTCTGGAACACGTTGAAGATCGTCATCATGATCGTGCGGCTGCGATACGGCGGCACCCACATGTCGCGGAAGCTGCCGCGCGGCGGCACGGGTTCGGCCGGCGCGGGCGGCGGCAGCGGCCGCCCGTATTCGGCCTCGACCTTCGCCTCGAGCGCGCGCATGATGCGGTCGGCTTCGTCGACCCGGCCCTGCTGCGCGAGCCAGCGCGGGCTTTCCGGCAATTCGCGGCGAATCCACCACACGAACAGTGCGCCATGCGCGCCGATCAGCACGACCCAGCGCCAGCCGTCGAGGCCGAACGGCGCGTGCGGCACGAGCAGATAAGCGAGGAACGCGACCACCGGCACCGCGACGAACCCCACTGCCTGCTCGCACGCGAACGCACGGCCGCGTATCTGCTTCGGCACGAGTTCGGAGATGTACGTGCCGATCGTGACCATCTCGACGCCGAGGCCGAGACCGACGACGAAGCGCCAGAAGTTCAGACCTGTGGCCGTGTCCTGGAACGCCATCACGACGTTGGCGGCCGTGTACCACAGCAGCGACCACGTGAAGATCGCGCGGCGGCCGAAGCGGTCGGCGAGGAAGCCGCACGCGATCGTGCCGATGAAGAGCCCGGAGAACAGCGCGGCGATGAAGCTCGCGACGCCCGTGGTGCCGAACAGGCCGTGCGTCGTCGCGGACAGGATGCCGCTTTTCACGAGGCCGGGCGCGACATAGCCGCTGTACAGCAGGTCGTAGAGCTCGAAGAAGAAGCCGAGGCTCAGCAGCACGACGAGCTTCCAGACGCTGCGCGTCGGCGGCAGGCGGTCGAGACGGGCCGAGATGGAGCCGGGGTCGATCGCGGCGGGGCGCGCGGCGCCTGCTGCCGTGAGCGGGTCGGGCTGGGTGGATGCCATGGTGGCGAGTCTCCGGATTCTTGATTGTCGTTAGCGCCAGCAGAGGGGAACTGGCGAGCGGCTTCGCGCATTTTAGCGAAGCGCGTGTGCGAGCACATCAATCGGGTGATGGGCGGGGCGGGCCGAATGTCTTCGGAGCGGTTCAACGGGCGGTTTCGCGATGAATGTCTAAACGAGCACTGGTTCATCTCGGCCCTGCCCTCACGGCACACCACTTACATCCCGGTCAAATATTTCGAAACTCCCGGATACTCAGACAAGAACTCTTCCGATTTGATAAACGAAATAACCGTACATCTTACGCTCTCGGGGGCCTTATTCACATACCTCAGCAGCAACCCGAAATCCCCATAATCAAATTCTATTCCAAGCAAAGTGACAGCCCATTGATTTTCAGGAGATCGATCAATCACCCCGCCCAACTCTTGCACGAGGGCCGGATAAAATATGTGACGATCAGCGGCCTCAAGTATATTGCGCGTGCACTCTTGAATACCGAAATCGTCCGCATCAGAAAAGGACCTAAGAAGCTCCACCGCGACCTCGTAGGTCATATTTTTCTCGGCCTCGATCAAGAGATTCAAGAATTCATCGGACTTGCTCTCGTCGACGAAGTCTTCACATGCGTACAAGCGTTCACGCCAGCGATCGAAATTGAAACCATCCGGCATTCTCACACCTCACTTCATCGGCAGTACGTGAAACGTGTGATCGCTCCGCTAGGTGTCGCACCCAAGTCGCAGTGGATAGAACCATTTGATGGAATTAGGTGAATATCGATAAAAGTACGCGACACCCAGGTTTCCATATGTGATTCCCTCCACACGAACCCAGTCGTACTTCAACGCAATCGACGCACCCCGATACGTTATATAAAACTCATCAAGTCCATAATTCCGAACAACGCCTAGATTCAGGAGCTCCTGATCGACCGCCTTCCAACTATTCCTACTTGCATCTTCACAAACCGCATCCAGATATTGCTCAAGCCGCGATCAAATCACGAACTATGACCACCCTTTCAGCACCCCTCTTTTATAACTCCTTAATCAAAAAATCTTTCAGCTCCGCCTCCGATAATTCAAACTCAGGCCCCGCATCCATTCCTTTCAGAAAATTCACCACATGTTCTAGACGAGGATCATCAAAAGAATGGTCCAGATAAAACTCGTACGCGTAGCGCGCGACCTTATCTGGAGAATAACCCTCCAGCTTGATGAGGGAATTCAGATCATTGAGAAACCGTTCTTTCATTTCAGACATGATTGCGTTTCCTTATGGGCATCTCGACGTTGCTCGACCAGAGGCCGTAGCCTTACCTTGATCAATATCCGCTTTTGTCGGCGGATAGTGAGGCAAGTCTAGTACCTCGCCACTGTTCATCTTGGGATGAACTCGGTTGACCTCGCCAGCCTGATGTATGTCTCCTCCCACGACCGAACTTGGCCGGTTCCCGGATTCCATTCGGTTACGTGCGAACGTCCGCGCGTAGGCCCCGGCTTTAGAGCAGGGGCTTCGGCATCGTAATACCTGATTCTCCCGTCAGGGAGTTGTCGTGTGCTGACCGCGCTTCCCTGTACCTTTTGGAGCGCGCGCAGCTTACGTGCGAGCTTCTCTGCCGGGCCGTCGCACCTAAGTCCCAACGGATCGATCCACTCGATAGGATTGGGCGCATATTGATACGCATTTAACCCACCCGCCAGACCAATCGGATCCCTACTGACAAAGCACCCAAGAACAGGATCATAGTACCGATACCGGTTATACCTCAGCCCCGTCTCCGCATCCTTCCTGCTGCCCCTGGAACGAGAGGGGCGCCTTTCCGTGCTGCATCAGGTTGTGGCTCAGGTGGAACCGTCCGGGCACTGCCGGTCAGTTCGGCATCAACTGACCGGTGGGATACCAGTAGTGAATCTCACTCCTTTCTTCGTGGCACGCAAAACAGCATCGGCCAATTGATCGCCGACGACAATGTATGTCGGGGAGTCGTATTGCCGGCCAATGCCATTGGCTGGGAAATCGGGGCGCAAGACCATCTTTTTGAAACCGACCTTAGCGTCAGGAAATCCCGAGACTTTCACCATTATCGGCTCTGAAGCATCGTGATCAACCACGTCAACTTTCCTAGTCGGGTTGAGAAGAAAGTACGGGCCATCAATCGCCTCTCCGTTCGATCTAACGACAGCCGGGATGAACTGAACATCATCGTCATTCGCCAGTTCTTCAATCGCAACACGCACCGCTTCACTTACGAGCGGAATCAAGATGTCTGACCAGATGACGCCGTAGTCTCGAATCTTTGACAGCCCTTTCTTGGGAAGCTCGAATAATAAGGGATCGAGTCTTGCGAGGCGCTTTGCCTCCTGCAACTCGAAGCGATCCACCCCATTTTTTGCCTCGTCGTAGAGTGCCATCCGACTTTCCGGATAGTCCGCCTCCGTGGTCCAGATTTTCGTCATACTTCCCCGCTCAGGTCGGACACGCCCATGGTCGATGATTCTGCCTTCAGTAGCCTTATCGGATCATGACTGATCAACGACTTCAAGCAGGCGGCCTAGAGTTCATCTTTCGCCAAGCGTCAAGCCTTTGAGATTCACCAACAAATCGGTCAGTGAGTCTGCTGATCTCTCCAGAAATTTCGGGTTCATCACCCCCATTCCTACTTCAAATACCTCTCCGCTGGAATTGATCAAAATTGCTTGACCACCACTATCATCCCCAATCATGAAATATCCCGGGAGGTATTTCTGGACTTCATAATCGACATTCCGTTCTGGCAAAATTTCTATCTCGTGCAGAGCCAAGCAGCCCATCGAATTTAGCCCGTTGGTGATTTGAAGAAGGTCAACGTATTCTTTAGGAAAAGACAACCCAATCTTCGTCTCCGCATCATGAATCTGACTAGAGGTCGCTGGAGTTCTCAGTTCGAAATGTTGGCTAAGATACGCTTTATTTAGCATTGAAAGCTCCCAAACAATCGAAATACTTGTAATTTTGCCGTATCGCTCGTCTCACGACACTTTCTGGAACACCGGCCGCCCTCATCTGCCGAGCGGCCTCGTTAAACTCAGTCTGTACATCCGTATTGAAGCCGTTTTGATTTCGGAATGCCCGCTGCATACCGGAGATTTGGGCATGGACGGAGCCCGAAGTGCTCGGCAGCAAAACCGCCGGCGCAGCTCGTGAACTATAGGTCCCGTTAGGAAACACCTGTTGCTTCGCCCATTCCTGCTGAATCGGATGATGCGACTGCACCAGCCCGTCGGCAACCGTATTCGTGTTACCTGGCGCACGATTCGCGTTGGGGCTAAGGTTGCCGTGTTGAT
The DNA here is from genome assembly GCF_017815045.1 of Burkholderia sp. CpTa8-5. NCBI lineage: Bacteria > Pseudomonadati > Pseudomonadota > Betaproteobacteria > Burkholderiales > Burkholderiaceae > Burkholderia > Burkholderia sp. CpTa8-5. The sequence goes on along the minus strand of NZ_JAGIQD010000036.1, from coordinate 37,330 downwards.
CTGCGTCATTCACGCGATAGCCGCCCGGCCGGCGGCACGCCAAACCAAGTGGGTCAATCCAGGCGATCGGGTTTGTCGCGTATTGGTAAGAATTCACTCCACCCAGCAGCCCGATCGGATCTTTGGATACGAACCGCCCGCTACTCGGATCATAGTACCGATACCGGTTATACCTCAGCCCCGTCTCCGCATCCTCCTGCTGCCCCTGGAACCGAATCGGGTTCCTCGGCTCCACGCCCGCCGCCTTCGACGCCCGCGCAATCACTTCCCGCGCCTCGCCCCAGGCCCGATACGACGCCTCCCACACCACCTCCCCCACCTCGTCCGTCATCAGCAACGGCGTCCCAATCTGGTCGCAGTGGTAATAGAACAAATGCGCGTCCGACTGTCTTTCCGGCACACGTTGCAGCGGGTCCTTCTCCGGCACGTACGGCTCGCCCTCCTGCCACACCGGCGTCTGGATCCCCGCGATCGGTTGCGCCGTCACATATTGCGCAAGCGGAACGAACGTTTCCGGCTCGTAAACGTACTGCGTCGCACCGGTCTCGTTGCTTTCGTACGCCAATTGATCGCCATCCCACCCGAACACCGTCCGCACGCCATCCACGTCCTTGCCGATCCGGCGCCCGAAGGAATCGTAGAAATACCGCGCCTCATGCTGCCGCCCGGCCTCCTCGACACGCGCCACATGCAACCGGTTGAATCCGTCCCACTCGTATTCCTGCCGACCCACCGGTGATCGCTTGCCGATCAGGTTCCCGCGCGCATCGTATTCGAAGTGCGTACCCGCATATTCCTTCAACAGATTCCCGAGCACGCGCGGCACTTCCGCCGGCAATGTGCTGTCCACGCTGTCCGGCACAACCGGGCTTGCTTTCACCGCCCCCGGCGTACGAGCGTGCCGGGGACTACCGGGGTCAATGATGTTGCTTGCCGGGTCGAAGGCGAAAGTCTCGGTACCGAGCGGCCCGATCGCCGCGATGAGGCGGCCAACCGGGTCATAACGATAGTTGATCAACCCCTTGCGGCTGTCCTCGATATGCTCGAGCCGCCCCACGGCATCGTACCGATACCGGCGCTCGGCCAATGCGGCAGGCGCATTCGCTCGCCGAATGGCCTGCCGGGTGATTCGTCCGGCCGGATCGTACTGCGTCTGCTGCCCGACCTTGCTCGACAGCATCCGCCCGGTTTCTCGATGCAAATCGTCGCGCTCGAACTGGATTCGCTCCTCACCATCGAGCACGAGCCCGTGCACGTGACCCGACCCGTAGATCAACCAGTCCAGCACATGACCATCGGGGCGGACGGTCTTGATCCGCGTGCCGATTTCGTCGTATTCGTGATGCCACACATAGCTGCGCGATTCACCGAACAGCCGATAAGCATGATGTTCGCGCACCAGATTGCCGACCGAATCGAAAAACATCTGCGTCCGGCTGTGGCTGTTAAGCGCCTCGATGAGTCGCCCGCTGGCGTCGTATGCGAATCGCTCCTTGCTCGCACCCGAGGTCCGGCATACGATGCGGCCGGCCTGATCGAATTCGAGTTCGGTCACCTGCCCGCCCTCGTCGATCTTCACCGGCTGCAGCGTGCCCTCGCTGTATCCGTATGTGGTCCGCTTGCCGTCGAACCCGATCTCTTCCAGCAATCGCCCCGCTGGATCATAGTGAAATTGGTAGGTCGCGCGATTCGCGTCGGTCAACACCGTCAAGCGACCGAGGCGATCGTAACGATAGGCGAGCGTGTAGCCGAGCGCATCGACGCGGCTGGCCACACGCCCCGCGACGTCGTATGAAAAACGCGTCATGCGCTCGAGCGGATCGGTATGGGACAGCAGACGGCCTTCGGCATCGTGCGTATATCGATAGGTGCCTGCCGGAGACGAGATCTCGCTGACCGCCCCATTCGGGCCGTACCGGTAAACCGTGGCATTGCCAGCCGCATCGATCGACTGCGCCAGTCGCCCGTCGGCATCGTAGCGCCACTTCGTCACCTTGCCCGAGCAGTCGGTGTACTGAAGCAGTTGTGCCGCGTCATCGTAGACAAGTACCTTCGTACCGCCCTTCGCATCGACCATCTTGACCGGCATCCCGGCGGCGTTGTACGCATACTTCGTCTCGTGCCCGAGCGGGTCCTTCTGCACGATCAGGTTCCCCGCGTCATCGTACGAGCGCTCCCACACATAGCCTTCGGGATCCTTGAGACGAACGAGTTGATCGCGGTCGTCGTAACTCATCTCGATCACGGCCCCGTCGACGCGGTAATGCTTCGTCATGTTCCCGCGTGCGTCGTAGTCCATCTCCTCGATGCCGCCGTCGCGATGAACATGCATGACCAGGTTGTTGTCCTGGTCGCGCCGCATCCACTCCTCGGTGCCATCCGGATACGCGATCCGGTACATGTATCCGCGGATGTTGTAGTAGTACCGCGTGACGTTGCCCAGTGCATCGGTGACATAGGTCAGGCGGATGTTCGGGTGCCACATGAGACGAATGTCGTGGCTGCCGTCGTCGGCATATTCGCGCACGCACCGAGCATTCGTGTTGTCGTCGCGCTCCGCCCCTTCCCACTCGAGGTTCATGCCGCGGCCGGTGCGATCGGTATAGCGCGTGATCAGATGACGGTCGTAAGCATACTGGCGCACGTTGCCGTAACGATCCGCCGCACGCACGAGATCGCCGTTCTCGTCGTACTGGTATTGGGCAAGCGTGGTGCGCGTGTTCGCGTCGACGATCTGCTCGATCGTTGCGATACGTCCGCGGCTGTCGTGGCGAAACGCGAGCGTATGGCCGGCCGAACTGACGAGCCGCGCCAGACGATTCGCGTCATCGTAATCGAGCGCGATCGTATTTCCCGCGCGATCCTTCTGCAACGCGAGACGGAACGAATCGCCGCGCTTCTCGTACACGTGCAGCAAATCGTGACCGTACGCGACCGTCGTCCACGTGTCGTCGAGCCGGCTCAGTGTCACACCTTCCACGCGGTCGTCGTGAACCGCACCTGCCGCGAGCGCCGGATATTCGATGTTGCGGCCGGTCGAATCGCTGTAGATCCATTTGCCGTCCCGAACATCGATGCGCGTCATGTACGGCGAGAGCCAGCGCGCGCCCAGTTCGCCGGCATCGTATCCGGCCAGCCGGGACCGATAGACGCGTATCCAGACGACGGGCATCGCACCCGGCAATTCGAAATCGGCATGAGAAAACGTCTCGTCGCCGAACGCGTAGCTGATCGAACCGCCCGACGCGCCGACCCCGCACTCTTCGCAGTGGTCGACACCGGAGCCCTTCGCTCTCGCCTCCTTCTTCGTCGCGGCAACGGGCACCTGCGGCCGCCGGGCCGTCGCTTCCGTCGTGCCCTGCGATTTGATCGATGCGGCCCGCATCGCGTCGCGCTTGTGCCGCAACGCATTGACCAGCTTCAGCAGCAGCCACATCAGCTTGCCTTCGTCGCTGCCCTTCAGCTCGTTGATCTTGCCGACCACCACTGGAGCGAGCGTGCGCAAGGACACGGCAATCTGGCGAATCGGTGCGACGTATTCCTCCGAAATAAGCCCGGTCGCCGTGCTGGTCGCGGCGTTGGCGCCGCGCTTGACGAGCGCCGTCCTGGACTCGGCCAGATACCCCCACGCCCCCGTTACCAGATCCTTGCTGAACCATCCGCTCTTCTTCATCTGCTGACGATACTCGGCGGCCCGCCGCTCGTTCTCCGCAGGATCGAACAGTTGCCCCGCCAACACTGCATCGATGCCGTCCGCGAGACTTGTCAGGATCTCCCGTGCTTTCGCCGCGCAGTGATCGATCACATCGTTGAGCACGGCCTGCAGCTTCGTCAGGAAATCCTCGATCTCGGTCGCGCATGACGCCTGGACATGCGTGACGACGATCGATATGAGCGCGGCGCCGATGTCGCGCTTGTGAATCAGGATTTCATTGCGAATCAGCGCCAGAAGCGGCCGCGCCGTGAGGCGCATGGGCGCCAGTACCGGCGGAAATGGAATCACGCCGATCAGGTTGATCGCGAGTCCGAGATAGTCGAGCAGTTCGCCGCCGCGCTTGCGGATGATCGAGACGATGTCGGTGAGCGCATCGGCCAGCGCCATCAGGTTGTTGAGCACCGGAATCATGCTCGCGACCGTTTTCAGTCGATCGACGTCCACGTAGCCATGCGTCACGCTGATCAGCCACGCGTTGAAGCCTTCGCCGGATGCGACGACGTCGTCCGGATGAACATCGGTCAACCACGGGGTGGCCTGCTCATACTCCGCGCCCGGAGGGAGTTTTTGATCTGCCATGCTCTCAGGATTCTTCTGGTTGTTCGGCTTTCGACGTGCGGCGACGGCCTCGCCTTCTCGTGTCCCGCATGATCGGCCAACGGCTCGCGGCATTGTACCGACGATTGGGCGACGGGAAAATGAAAGGTCCGGTTTCCCCGTAGCCGCCCGGTTCTTCGCACCCCATTTATCGCGGCTCGCGGTCGCACCGACTTTATGTAAATTTCGTAACCGTCTGTCGCGGTGACAACGGCCGCCCGACGCTGAAAACGGCGCCCTTCCGGGGCGTGGCTCGATCGACACGGCCCCGATGCGACGGGATAAACAGGACTTCCGCCGGTCCGTCGCCCATGCCCGCGTCGCAGACACCGCGGAAGCAGATTCGAAAGTCGTTCATCTCCGCGCCCCGGTAACATGCTACCGGGCCAACTACCGGCTTCCGGCTGCCTTTCGGCAACCGGCATTGTCGGCAAATCGTAAGCATTCCATGTCCATACAACGACTATCCACGTACGCCCGCCGGATCGCGCTGATCGCGCTGCTGCAGTTCGCGGCGATCGCGACGGCGTCGGCGTTTCCGGCCGCCGCTTCCGCTCCCGTCGCGAGCGGCGTCGGCGCAACCGTGCCGGCCATCTCGCTGCCCGACGCCGTCGCGCAGCTCAAGCAGATGCAGGCCGAGCTGGACCGCATCAAGCAGCAGACGTCGACCGCGTCCAACAGCAAGGAGCTGGACGGGCTCGACGACTCGGCGCAGGAGCTGAGCACCGATGTCGCGAAACTGCAGAGCGATCTCACGCCGCAACGCGCGCAGGTTCAGGCGCAACTCGACGTGCTCGGCCCGCCGCCGGCCGAGGGCGCCGCGCCGGAAACGCCCGCCGTCGCGAAGCAGCGGGCCGCGCTGGACGCACGCAAGACGCAGATCGATGCCGCGCTGAAGCAGGCCGCCGACCAGAAGACGAGCCTCACGAACCTGACCGAGCAGTTCGCGAAACTGCACCGCAGCCTGCTGAAGAACCAGCTCGCGTTCCGTTCGGGCAGCATCTTCAGCGCGCAGTTCTGGCTGCCGCTGTTCCACCTGTCGCCGGACGACCGTCAGCGGCTCGACGATTTCAACGGCGAACTGTTCGACATGCTGCGCTCGTCGTGGGTGCCCGGACAACGGGCGATCACCACGCTGCTGCTGATCGCCGCGTTCGCCGCATGGCTCGGCGGCCGCCGGCTCATCGAGCGCGGGCTCGCGTGGATTGCGCTGAACCGCCTGCCGCCCACCCGCTTGCGCCGCAGTGCGCTGGCGCTGTCGACCGCGCTGTCGACCTTCCTGGCGACGGCCATCGCGATTCAGATCCTCTACCTCGCCGTCGCGCGCCACTACGAACTCACGCCGTCGCTGACCGATCTGTGGGACCAGTTCGCGAAACTCGCCGCGACCTGCGCATTGATCGCCGGGCTCGGCCGCGCACTGCTCTGCACGAAGCATCCGTCGTGGCGCCTGCCCGCGCTCGCCGATCCCGTCGCGCTCGCGATGAAGCCGTTCCCCGCCGTCCTGGCCGGGCTGCTGCTGGTGTCGGGCACGCTCGAATCGATCAACCGGATCGTCGACACCAGCCTGTCGGTCACGCTGTTCGGCCGCGGCATCGTGTCGCTCGTCGTCGCGCTGACGGTCGGCGCGTCGCTGTTGCGCGCGAACCGTGCGCGCAGCGCCCTCGCGGCGGCAGGCGAGGCGCCCGAGCAGCGCTCGACGCTTGCCGGGCTAATCCATGCCGGCGTCACGCTCGCGATCGTCGCGTCATTGATCGCACTCCTGATCGGTTACATCACGGTCGCGCGCTTCATCACATACGAGCTCGTGTGGTTCGAGATCGTGCTGTGTGCGACCTACATCCTGATCCAGTTGACGCGCGACGCGAGCGAAAGCCTGTTCTCGTCGAGCCTGTCGACGGGCCAGCAGATCAAGCATCTGTTCGCGCTCGAAGATCGCCACCTCGACCAGGCGCGCACGGTCCTGTCCGGCTTCGGCACGAGCCTGCTGATGCTGATCGCGGCGATCGCGCTGCTGACGGGCGGCTTCGGCACGACGCCGGGCGACCTGCTCGACAGTGCGGTCGCGATGATCGGCAGCCAGCGGCTGCAGAGCCTGAACATCATGCCCGACCGGATCTTCAACGCCGTGATCGGCTTCGCGATCGGCTTCTACCTGCTGCGCTCGCTGCGCCGCTGGCTCGACGGCGAGTTCATGCCCGCGCTCGGCATGGATACGGGCATGCGCGTGTCGCTGATCACGCTGTTCACCAACGTCGGTTACGTGCTGCTCGTGCTGATGACGCTCGGGCTGCTCGGCGTCCGGTGGAGCAATCTCGCGTGGATCGTCAGCGCGTTGTCGGTGGGTATCGGTTTCGGCCTGCAGGAAATCGTGAAGAACTTCGTGTCGGGGCTGATCCTGCTGACCGAGCGCCCGGTGAAGGTGGGCGACATGGTCAGCATCGCGGGCGTCGAAGGCGACATCCGCCGCATCAACGTGCGCGCGACCGAGATTCAGCTCAGCGACCGCTCGACCGTGATCGTGCCGAATTCGCAGCTGATCTCGCAGAACGTGCGCAACGTGACGATGGGCAACAGCACGCAGGGCGTCGCGACGCTGGTGCTGACGTTCCCGCTGAACACCGATCCCGAGCAGGTGCGCGACCTGCTGCTCGATGCGTATCGCGAGCATCCGGCGATTCTCGACAAACCGGCGCCGTCGGTGACGTTCAGCCAGCTCGCGCCGGACGGGATCACGCTGAGCGTGACGGGTTACGTGTCGAGCCCGCGGATCGCGAGTTCGACGAAGAGCGACCTGCTGTTCGAGATCCTCAAGCAGTTGCGCGCGGCGGCGATCACGCTGTCGAGCCCGCAGATGCTGGTCGTGCAGAACATGCCGACGAACGATGGTCCGACGCCGCACGAATCGTAAGCAAGCCATCGAGCGGGTACGCTCGCGATCGATCGGCGTGCCGCACGCCTCGCAATAAACGACAAGGGCCGGTTACCGCTTTCGCGACAACCGGCCCTGTTCATTCGACCGTCGATGCGCCCTGGCCGGGCGCCCGCCCTCACACGTCGAACTTCACCCCCTGCGCCAGCGGCAGTTGCCGGCTGTAATTGATCGTATTCGTCGCCCGGCGCATATACGCCTTCCACGCGTCCGAACCCGACTCACGCCCGCCGCCCGTTTCCTTCTCGCCGCCGAACGCGCCGCCGATTTCCGCGCCGCTCGTGCCGATGTTCACGTTGACGATCCCGCAATCGCTACCGGCCGCCGACATGAACTGCTCGGCCTCGCGCATGTCGTTCGTGAAGATCGCCGACGACAGGCCTTGCGGCACCGCGTTGTGCACGTCGATCGCATCTTCGAAGTCGTCATAGACCATCACGTACAGAATCGGTGCGAACGTCTCGCGCTCGACCACCGCGGATTGCTTCGGCATCCGCACGATCGCCGGACGCACGTAGTACGCATCCGCGTGACCGACGTCGATGCGCTCGCCGCCCTTCACTTCGCCGCCCTGCTCGCGTGCATCGGCCAGCGCTTTCTGCATCGCGTCGAACGACGCACGATCGACGAGCGGGCCGACCAGCGTACCTTCCTCGAGCGGGTTGCCGACCTTCACCGACGCGTAGGCCTTCTCGATGCGCGGCAGCAGTTGCTCGACGAGGCTGCGATGCACGATCAGGCGGCGCAGCGTCGTGCAGCGCTGGCCGGCCGTGCCGACCGCCGCGAACGTGACCGCGCGCACGACGAGGTCGAGATCCGCGCTCGGCGCGACGATCATCCCGTTGTTGCCGCCGAGTTCGAGGATGCCGCGCGCCAGGCGCTGGCTCAGCACCTTCGCGACTTCCTGGCCCATCCGCACGCTGCCCGTCGCGCTGACGACCGGCACCTTCTTCGACGCCGTCAGCACCTCGCCGACATCGCGCATGCCGAGCACCAGCTGGCTCAGCTCAGCCGGCGCGACGCCCGGATGCGTCTTCTCGAACTCACGGAGCGCCTTCTGGAGCAGCACGTGACATGCGATCGCGGTAAGCGGCGTCTTCTCGGACGGCTTCCACACGACCGAATCGCCGCACACGAACGCGAGCGCCGCATTCCAGGCCCACACCGCGACCGGGAAATTGAACGCCGAAATCACGCCGCACACGCCGATCGGGTGCCACGTTTCCATCATCCGGTGGCCCGGGCGCTCGGACGCGATCGTGAGGCCGTAAAGCTGGCGCGACAGACCGACCGCGAAATCGCAGATGTCGATCATTTCCTGCACTTCGCCGAGCCCTTCCGACGTGATCTTGCCTGCTTCGAGCGTGACGAGGCGGCCCAGCTCGGCCTTGTGCTCGCGCAGCACGTTGCCGAACACGCGCACGAGTTCGCCGCGCACCGGCGCCGGCACCGTGCGCCACTTGAGGAACGCGTCGTGCGCGGCGTCGATCTTGCGCTCGGCGTCGGCGGGCGTGTCGACGGCCAGCGTCGCGAGCGTCGCGCCGTCGAGCGGCGAGCGCGCGGTCAGCGCATTGCCTTTCCACTGGGCGAGATCGATGTCGAGCGCGGCAAGAATGTCGTTGAATTGCATCACTTCCTCTTCAGGGACAGATTGATCGGTGCGGCGGCAGCGCCGCCCGCGTGATTCGATTGGAGCGCGTTCGAGCGCCTCGTGCAAGCGGATGCGCCGCGCGGCGGGCCCGGTGCGCCATCCGGCGCATCGCGCGGCGCCGCCGCCGGCAAGCCCGGCCGGACGGCGCGCCCCAGCCTCGCGAGGCACGATCCATGAAACACATTGTCGATGGCCACAAGTCGGGCCGCTATTGATATTAACTCACGACTTCATTCCCAAAACGCAAGAAGTCAGCCGCGCAGCCGCGCCTTTGTCTACGCTGACATCAGACGGTTCCAAAGCCCGCAGACGGGCACGCGGACGCGTCCCGGCCCGACGCAAGTTGATGACGATCCCGCATCACCCTGTGCGGAAATATCGTTTGCCGCCCGTGCATCGGACCCCACACAATCGGTGCGACGTCGAGGTGCAACGCACCCGGCGCGCCGCCGGCCGCCACGACCGCCGCCGGACGACCGACGAACGCGACACGCACCACGGCCCGGGTCAGCGGGCCCGCTTCGCACCGCATCACCGCTGCCCGGCCCACGGCCGGCAACGCGTCGCGCTTCGTCACCGAAAAACAATCCCGGAGACAGCGCCCAGCGCCCGCCATGCATTCAGACGCCCGCCCCGATTCGTCCCGCCCGTCCGGCTCGCCGCCCGCGAAGCCGTCCCTCCACCGTGCGCTGCAGGCGCGCCATCTGCGAATGATCGCGATCGGCGGCTCGATCGGCACGGGCCTGTTCGTCGCGTCCGGCGCGTCGATCTCGCAGGCCGGGCCCGGCGGTGCGATGCTCGCGTACATGATGATCGGCCTGATGGTCTATTTCCTGATGACGAGCCTCGGCGAAATGGCCGCGTTCATGCCGGTATCGGGCTCGTTCGCGACCTACGGCGCGAAGTTCGTCGACGAAGGCTTCGGCTTCGCGCTCGGGTGGAACTACTGGTACAGCTGGGCCGTGACGCTGGCGGTGGAGCTCGTCGCCGCGCAGCTCGTGATGCACTACTGGTTCCCGCACGTGCCGGGCGTCTGGTGGAGCGCGCTGTTCCTCACGCTGATCTTCGCGCTCAACGCGCTGTCGGTGCGCGGCTTCGGCGAGGCCGAATACTGGTTCGCGCTGATCAAGGTGCTGACGGTGCTCGCATTCGTCGGCGTCGGCCTGCTGATGATCTTCGGGATCATGCAGGGCGGCCCGAGCGCCGGCTGGGGCAACCTCACGATCGGCGACGCGCCGTTCGTCGGCGGCTGGGCGACGATGCTCGGCGTCGCGATGATCGCGGGCTTCTCGTTCCAGGGCACCGAGATGATCGGCGTCGCGGCCGGCGAATCGGAGAATCCGCGCACGACGATTCCGCGCGCGGTGAGCCAGATCTTCTGGCGCATCCTGCTGTTCTACGTGTTCGCGATCTTCGTGATCGGCGTGCTGGTTCCGTACACCGATCCGAGCCTGCTGAAGAGCGACGTGACCGATATCGGCGTGAGCCCGTTCACGCTCGTGTTCCGCCACGCTGGGCTGGCCTTCGCCGCAGGCGTGATGAACGCGGTGATCCTGACGGCCGTGCTGTCGGCCGGCAACTCGGGCATGTACGCGTCGACGCGCATGCTCTACAACCTCGCGGTCGAAGGCCGCGCGCCGAAGCTGTTCGCGAAGCTGTCGCCGGGCGGCGTGCCGCGCAACGCGCTGTATGCGACCACCGCGATCGGCGCACTGTGCTTCCTCACGTCGCTGTACGGCGACAAGACCGTCTACCTGTGGCTGCTGAACACGTCGGGGATGGCCGGCTTCATCACGTGGCTCGGCATCGCGGTCAGTCACTACCGGTTCCGCAAAGGCTTCCTGAAACAAGGCTACCGGCTCGACCAGTTGCCGTACCGGTCGAAGTGGTTCCCGTTCGGCCCGCTGTTCGCGTTCGCGCTGTGCGCGGCCGTCGCGCTCGGCCAGGACTATCAGGCGTTCCTCGCCGACAAGATCGACTGGACCGGCGTCGCCGCGACCTACGTCGGCCTGCCGTTCTTCCTCGCGATCTGGCTCGGCTACGCGCTCGTGCGCAAATGCCGGCTGGTGCGCTACGAGGACATGGACATCGCGCCGTGGATCGAACGCAACGCGACGCATGAAGCGACCGAAAAGGCCGACGCCGGCTATCCGGCCTATGTCGCCCGTCCGGCCAACCCGACGCCGGGCGCCTGACGCCCGGTCACGCGCCGGCAGCCGCCCCTTCGCGGCGGCCGCTGCGCTGAAATCCCCATTCGACGCGGCGCGCGCGTTCAGGCAAGATCGACGCGCGCCGTCCGCCTTTCCGCCGTCACGAGTCACCGAACACGCATGCAGAACTTCTACGAAGCCACCGTTAGCCGCCAGCCCTACCCGCAACTGACCGACACGATCGATACGCAGGTCTGCATCGTCGGCGGCGGCCTCGCCGGGCTGTGCACGGCGCTCGGCCTCGTCGAGCGCGGCGTGCACGACGTCGTCGTGCTCGACGGCGAACGGGTCGGCTTCGGCGCGTCGGGCCGCAACGGCGGCTTCGTGTTCGGCGGCTACAGCCTCGACAACGCCGACCTGCTGCGCACGCTCGGCCGCGACGAAGGGCGCCGGCTGTACCGGCTCACCGTCGACGCGGTCGACCTGATCCGCGCGCGCATCGCCCGCTACGGGATCGACTGCGACATCGTCGACGAAGGCGTGATGCTCGCCAACTGGTTCGACGATCCGTCGCGGCTCGACGGCGTGCGCACGCTGATGAAGCGGGAATTCAACGTCGACTGGGAACCGGTCGCGACCGACGCGCTGCGTGCGCGGCTGAAGACGCAGCGCTATTACGGCGGCCTGTTCGAGCCGAACGCATTCCACTTTCATCCGCTGAAGTACGTGCTCGGCGTCGCGGCGGCCGCGTCGCGCGGCGGCGCACGCGTGTACGAACGCTCGGCCGCGCTCGGCATCGCGCGCGACGGCGCCGGCTACGTCGTGCGCACGGCGCAGGGCGCGGTGCGTGCGAAGGACGTCGTATTCGCCGGCGGCGGCTACGCGCGCGGCGTGTCGCCGCGCATCGAGCGCGCGGTGCTGCCGATCGCGACCTACGTGATCGCGACCGAACCGCTCGGCACGCGCCTACCCGACGCGATCGACGCGCCGTACGCGATCTACGACACGCGTTTCGCGTTCGACTACTACCGTCCGCTGAAGGACACGCGGATTCTGTGGGGCGGCCGGATCTCCGTGCTCGATCGCGGCCCCGACGCGATCGCGCGCCTGCTGCGGCGCGACCTGCTGCGCGTGTATCCGCAACTGGACGGCGTGAAGGTCGACTACGCGTGGGGTGGGCTGATGAGCTATGCGCGGCACAAGATGCCGCAGATCGGCCGCGACACGGACGGCGTGTGGCACGCGATCGCATTCGGCGGTCACGGGATGGCGCCGACCACCGTCGCCGGCGAGGTGCTCGCCGCCGCGCTGGCGGGAGAGCGTCCGGTGCCGAACGGCTTCGCCGCGTTCGGGCTCACGCGCACGTTCGGGCTGGCCGGCCTCGCCGCCGCGCAGCTCACGTATACGGCGTACCAGGCCCGCGACGCGCTCGCGTCCTGCCGCCGCTGAGCGCCCGCCGCGGCCTTGCCGATTAGAGCGGAAGGTCGGCCGGGCGGGCATTTCCCACATGCTAGAATGCCTTTTCCAAGCCGCCGCGAACCAGAACAAAGTCACATGAAAGCAGGAAGCAAGGCCGCCACGTCCGACCCCCGCGCGCTTGCGTCCGACGCGCGGCGCAAATACGATCCCGAGCAAACCAAGCGCAACATCCTCGACGTCGCCACGCAGGAATTCTCCGCGATGGGCCTCGCCGGTGCGCGCGTCGACGCGATCGCCGAGCGCACGAATACGACGAAGCGGATGCTCTATTACTACTTCGAAAGCAAGGAAGGCCTGTACGAGGCCGTGCTGGAGAAGGTATACGGCGACATCCGCGCGCTCGAGCAGGAACTGCACGTCGGCGACATGGAGCCGCGCGAAGGCATGCGCCGTCTCGTCGAATTCACGTTCGACTATCACGACAAGCATCGCGATTTCGTCCGCCTCGTGTCGATCGAGAACATCCACGGCGCGAAGTATGTCGAACAGCTGAAGTCGTTCAAGAACCGCAACGTCAGCATCATCAAGACGCTCGAGGAACTGGTCGAGCGCGGCGCGGCCAGCGGCGTGTTCCGCAAGGACATCGACGCATTCGACCTGCACCTGCTGATCAGCTCGTTCTGCTTTCACCGCGTGGCGAACCGCTACACGTTCGGCGCTGCATTCGGCCGCGACCCGTCGGCACCGCGCCTGCGCGCGCGACATCGCGACACGATCGCCGACGCGGTGCTCCGCTACGTCGCCGCGTAAGCGGCGGTAGTCGCCGGCCGGGGCACGCGACATCCGCGCCCCGCGAACTTCATTCAGCACTTCAGCGCATCAGTCCGTCGGCGCGGTCGACGCCAGCGCGATCCGCGCCTTCCGTTCCGGGCTCCCCGCCACGTAATACTTCTTCGCCCAGCTCGAATCGGGCGCGAGCGCGAGCCGCGCATGCGTACCCGTGCCGTGCTGCTGCTTCGCATGGATCGCCAGCGCGCGGGCGCGGTAGTGCTCGTACAGCCGCAGGAATTCCGCGAGATAGATCGCCGCGATCCGCTTGTCGCGGATCTCGAGCACGTTCTCGTCGTTGTACTGCTCGGAATTGCGGCTCATGTTCGCCGAACCCGTATAGACGACCGGATTCGCGCCTTCCGCATCGATCACGATGAACTTGTGATGGATCACGACGGGCGGGAAAACCGGCGCCGGTTCGCCCGGGAAAAGCCGCAACTCCGGCTCGAAACCCTGCGGCACCGTGGCCGGCGAGAAATACGACGCGTCGATCACGTCGTGGTTGTCGCGGCTGCGGTGGTACAGCTCGAGGTTCGCGAGCGTCGCCGCATCGAGCGTCTGGCCGTCGTGCTGCGCGGTATCGGCCTTCGTCGCGCTGCCGACGCTGATCTTGTTCACGAGGCCGAACATCATCAGCCCGCGGTCGCCAGCCGCGAAACACGCGTCGCGCAGCGCCGCGTCGGTCGGCATGAACAGGCAGAACGACACCGAATGCTTCGCGGCCGCGATCGCGGCGACGATCGTATCGATCTCGGTACGCTGCCCCGCGGGCTCCGGCGAGTACGCGACGCGCACCTGCGCGCTGCCGATCGTCATCGGCGCCGACCAGCCCGGCGACAGCCGCGCGGTCTCCGCAATCGACGGATTCCCGGCCAGCGCATGCGCGCGCTCGTTGTACAGCGCGGCGAGCGCAGGCGAGTCGAACGCATGCAGCACGTTGGCCTGCTCGGTCAGCCCCTCGGTCGTGAAGTTCGCGGAGCCGGTCAGCACGCGCGCGGGCGCCGGGTTCGACGGCGCATCGGTCACGATGAACTTGTCGTGCATGATGTGCGTCTTGTCGCGCGGCGCGAGCGTCGCGAGGCCCTGCAGCGCATCGACGGCCGGCTGGTTCGGCGACGGCAGCGGCGGCTTGCCCTTGCGCGCCGTCGTGTGCGCGTCGTAGACGATCGCGAGCGACGCTTCGCCGTGCTGGCGGCCGAACGCGTCGAACGCGGGCAGCGCCCACAGCGTGTCGGTCAGGTGATAGACGGCCGACACCGCGCGCGATGCCGGATCGAGCATCTGCGCGAACACCTGCTCCATGTCGTTCGCGAGCCACGTGCGCAGCTTCAGCGCCTGCGCGGCGCTCGGCGCCTCGTTCGGCGCGAGGCCGAGCGCCGCGACCTGCTTCGCGAACGCCTGCGAGCTGACCACCGCGCGGTTGAACCACGTGCCGATGCCGTCCTCGATGTGCGCGGGCAGCACGACGTCGCACACGCCGGCTTGCGCGTCGAGCACCTGCAGGTTCGCCGGCGTGCCGACGACCGGATAGACGTCGTAGCGGAACGACGCACCGCGGTCCTGCGGATCGATGCGCGCGTCCCACCACATGAATTTCTGGATCGGCGCCTGATCGGTCGGCGCATCGCCCTGCGTGTCGGCGGCCGGGCCGTCGAACGTCAGGCGGTTGGGCAGCCAGCTGTCCGGCGCACGCGTCTTGCCGTCGGCCGACCAGAAACCCGGCGTGCGCCGGATCGCGAAGCCGAGGAAATCGGACCGCGACGCCGCATCGGGCCAGTCGAAAGCCAGCAGGACCAGGGTGGGGGAAAGATAGCTGCGCACGCTGACGGTCATTCGTTGCTCCCTGGCCCGGCGGCCGGTCGAGATGAATGCGTCAGTCTTGATGGCGGTTCTTCCCGCGCGATGACCGTTCGATGAACCCTGTATGTCGGACGCGCGTCAGTCGCACACGAGCAGCTCGATCCCGCGCGCCGTCAGCGCGCGGCGCACGGCCTTGTCGGGTGCGCGTTCGGTCACCAGATAGCGGGCGGCGGACGTGCCGTTGATCCGCACCGGCGTCACGCGGCCGAATTTCGAATGGTCGGCGACGATGATCGCCGTGCCCGCCGCCGCAATCATCCGGCTGCGCACTTCGGCCGCGAGCCGCGAGTAGTCGGTGCACTCGCCGTCGGGCGTGATGCCGCCGGCGCCGACGAACGCGAAATCGACGTGGTATTGCGCGAGCTGGTGGATCGTGTCGAGCCCGAACGTGGCGTCCTCGTCGTCGGACAGCTCGCCGCCGAGCAACGTCACGCGGTTGCCGTTGCGCCGCGCGAGCACGAACGCGGTACGCCAGTCGTTCGTGTAGATCGACAGCCGGTGCCGGTCGGCGAGCGCCAGCGCGACCGCATGCGGCGTGCTGCCCGAATCGATCAGCACCGATGCATCGTCGGGCACGAATTCGGCCGCGCGCCGCCCGATCGTGCGCTTCGCGTCGGCGTTCGCGGCTTCGCGCTCGGACAGGCTCGGCTCGCGGCGATCCGCGGCCAGCGCGCCGCCATGTGTCATCACGAGCAGGCCGCGCGCGGCCAGCGCGTTCAGGTCGCGCCGCACCGTTTCGCGCGACACGTCGAGCGAACGCACGAGTTCCGCGACCGTCAGCGCGCCCGAGCGTCCGAGCGCCGACAGGATGTATTGATGACGTTGTTCCGCGAGCATCGCGTGTGCGCCCGAGGCGACTGGTAATGGGTAAGCCGGCCATTGTATTACGGACGTTTGACGACCATTTGACCGGGCCGGGTAACACGGCCGGGCGGCGGCCGCGCGCGTTGCCCGAAAGCGAAATTCTGTATTGCCCGGCGCGCGCGAATCCGCGCGGCGCCGGTTGCTACACTTTGCGCTTCGCCGAACGACCGACCAAGACCGACCAATAAAGGGGCTCGCGCCATGTATCGCAAAGGCAGTGTGATCGAAATCCAGTTTCCGCCGGAACGCCTCAACGACGCGGCAGGCGATCCGTACTGGATCGACCTGACGCTCGACGAAGCGCGTCGGCTCTACGAACAGCTCGCCGCGCGCTTCGCGACCGACGCACGCGCCAACCAGCCGCTCGATACGTTCTCGATCGACTGAGCGTCGCTGCTGCGCGCCCATCCGCGCAGCGCCGTGCCGTGCGGTGCCGCGGACGATCATCCCCGCCGCGCCGCGCACCGGCGCGCGATGACCGCCGCCCCGCTCACGCGCCGCGCGGCATGAGTGCAGGATTCGACAAGACGCCAGCGTCGCTTCGCCCGATACTGGCCGACTTTCCGGATCTGTCCGGCCGCGTCGCGGCCCGTCACGCATGCTCAACTCGATCGTCGCCGCCGTTTTCGTCGCGCTCTGGTCCACCGGCTTCATCGTTGCACGGGCAATCAAGCCCTACGCCGATCCGAACCTGTTCCTGCTCGCGCGCTTCGCGGGCACGGCCGCGCTGTTCGGCGTGGTCGCGCTCGCCGCGCGCGCGCCGTGGCCGGCCCGCCGCGAATGGCCGCGCCACCTGATCGCCGGCGCGCTGTTGCAAGGCGTCTATCTCGGCGCGAGCTACTGGGCCGTCGCGCAAGGGTTGAATGCGGGCGTGATGGCGCTGCTCGGCGCGCTGCAGCCGCTTGCCACCGCCGTGCTAGCGGTTCCGCTGTTCAACGAACGTCTGCCCGCGCGCGGCTGGCTCGGGATGGCGCTCGGGCTGGCCGGCGTCGCGCTCGTGCTCGCGCCGAAAGTCACCGGCGGCGTCGCGCCGCCGCCGGGCGCCGCGCCTGCGTGGCTCGTCGTCACCGTGTCGGTGCTGGCAGTCGGGTCGATCACCGCCGGCTCGCTGTACCAGAAAGGCAAGCTCGCGCAGAGCGACCTGCGCACGGCGGTCGCCGTGCAGAACTTCGGCGCGGCGCTCGTCGCGGCCGTCTTCGTCGTGCTGCTCCATGAAACCCGCTGGATCGACGCGCCGGCGCTGTGGGTGTCGCTCGTGTGGGGCGTCGTGTTCCTGTCCGGCGGCGCGGTCACGATGCTGATGTGGATGCTGCGGCACGGCAATGCGGCGCGCGCGACGTCGCTGCTGTTTCTCGCGCCGCCGCTGGCCGCGCTGCAGGGCTACGCGCTGTTCGGCGAAACGCTCGCGACGATCCAGCTCGCCGGCTTCGCGCTCGCGCTGGTGGGCGTCGTGCTCGCGCGGCGCTGACGGGCGAAGACGCACGCGGGATCGAGCGGCCACGCCATCATCGGGCCTCCATCCCTCCTCGCTGAAGCCGCGCGCACGGCCGCCCTTCGCGCAGCATCTCCTGCACCCGCCCGGCGCACCGCGCACCACGGCGATGCGGCGCGTCTCGCCGATGCAACGCGAAACCGCCGGAAACGCCTGTCCGGCGCGGCGGCGCGCCGCGATTGCGCTTATGATGAGCGCCTTGCATTTCGTCCCGGAACTTTCCTCATGACATCCGCCGATTACGCCAGCCGCCAACGCGCGATCATTGCCGAACTGAACGTCGCCCCGCACTTCGACGCCGAGGCCGAAATCGACCGCCGCGTCGATTTCCTCGCGCAATACCTTCGTTCGACCGGCCTGCGGACCTACGTGCTCGGCATCAGCGGCGGCGTCGATTCGTCGACGGCCGGCCGGCTGGCGCAGCTCGCGGTCGAAAAGCTGCGCGCCGGTGGCTACGACGCGCGCTTCATCGCGATGCGCTTGCCGAACGGCGTGCAGAACGACGAAGACGATGCGCAGCGCGCGCTCGCGTTCGTGCGCGCGGACGAGGTATTGACGGTCGACGTGAAGCCGGCCGCCGATGCGATGCTCCGTTCGCTGGTCGCGTCCGGCCACGCGTTCGAAAACCCCGCGCAACAGGATTTCGTGCACGGCAACATCAAGGCGCGCGAGCGCATGATCGCGCAGTACGCGGTGGCCGGCGCGCGGCGCGGCATCGTGATCGGCACCGACCACGCGGCCGAATCGCTGATGGGTTTCTTCACGAAGTTCGGCGACGGGGGCGCGGACATCCTGCCGCTCGCGGGCCTGAGCAAGCGTCGTGTGCGCGGGGTCGCACGCGCGCTCGGCGGCGACGAGCTGATCGTGATGAAGGTGCCGACGGCCGACCTCGAGGAACTGCGCCCGCTGCGCCCCGACGAGCACGCGTATGGCGTGACCTACGACGAGATCGACGATTTCCTCGAAGGCAAGCCGGTCGCCGACCGCGTCTACGAAACGGTGCTGCGCTTCTACGACGGGTCGCGCCACAAGCGCGCGCTGCCGTACACGATGTTCGACTGGCCGACCGCCTAAGCCGGCCGCCCGGCTACCGACATACCGCCGCGCGCACCGTCACGGCTGCGCGCGGCACATCGGCGCCGGGCAACGCTATGCGTTCCCGCCCGTCTTCTTCGCCTGCAGCGCACGAATCCGCAGCCGCGCGCCCGTATCGCTGACCGTCGCGTCGTACATCGTCGCGAGGTCGCGCTTGAGCGCGGTGCGCGAGCCGCCGTCGAGATACACCATATGCCCCGACGGGTAGAACCGCGCGGACAGGTTCTGCCGCACCTTCTGGTCCTCCAGCGGCATCTGCTGCAGATCGATCACGGTCTGGTAGAACGGCGTGACGAAATCGTAGAGGCCGTTCGCCGACAGCACCTTCAGGTCGACGTTCAGCGCCATCACCGCGGCGAGATCGCCGGCCGTGTAGAGGATCACGTTCCCCTGCGCATCGATGCCCTGCTGCGCGCCGGTCGGGTCGATGTGGCTGAAATCCCAGTTCTTGAAGGCCTGGTCGTTCAGGTCCGTGAACGCCGAGTTCGACGTGAACTTCAACTGCTCGTTCAGGTAGCTGTTCCACATCGCCGTATAGACGCCCGTCACGGCCGTCATCGTCGGATCGTTGCCGCCCGAATTCGGGTCGATCTTGCCGGCGATGCCCGACGAGATCCCGGTCACGCGGCCGTCGTACGAACCGAGCGCGAGCCCCTGCGCATGCAGCAGCGTCGTCAGGAACAGCGAATTGCCGCGCGTGTCGTAGCCGGCGATGTCGAGCCCCCACGATTGCAGCGTCGCCGTATCGATACCCGTGTATGCCGACAGCTTCTGCACGGTGGCCGGGTTCGCATGCGGCACCGCGCGCAGCGCGCTCAGGTAGTCGGTGCGCGCGAACTGCGCGACTTCCTCGACGAACGCGCCGAGATCGCTCGGCGCCGGCTTGATGCCGAGCTTCTTGTGATACCACGCATCGGCCGCGGCGGTCGGCAGCGCGCCGACCGGGTTGCCGGCCTGCCGGTAATCGAGGATCGACGATTGCAGCGTGACGCCGTTCAGGTCGACGCCGTCCTCGTGCAGCTTGTACGCGAGCACGCAGCTGCGCGCGGTGCCGTACGATTCGCCGAACAGGTATTTCGGCGAATTCCACCGGTTGTTCTTCGTCAGGTAGCGCTTGATGAACTGCTTCAGCGAATTCGCATCCTGGTCGACGCCCCAGAAGTCGCGGTTCTTGTTCGGCGCGACGGCCGCCGAATAGCCAGTGCCGACCGGATTGATGAACACCAGGTCGCTGTGGTCGATCATGCTGTCCGGGTTGTCTTCGAGCTGGTACGGCGCGGGCGGCGTGAAACCGGGCATCGACGTCTTGATACGCTTTGGCGCGAACGAGCCGAGCAGCACGAACACCGACGACGAACCGGGCCCGCCGTTATAGAAGAACGTCACGGGCCGCGTTTCCTCTTTCGCGCCGTCGGCCGTGAACGCGACGTAGAAAATCTTCGCGGCCGGCTGCGAACTGCTCGGATCGACCGTCACCAGGTGGCCGACCGTCGCCGTGTACGCGATCCGCTTGCCATCGATCAGGATCGTGTGGTGCGTGATCGCGGCCGCCTCGGTCGTGTCCGTCACCGAGTCGTCGGGGCCGTTGCCGTACGCGATCGGATCGAAGAACGGCTGGTCGCGGCCGTGGCTCAGCGCGACCGGGTTGATGGTCGGCGGCACACCATGCGAATTGTGGTCGCCGTGATGCAGCGGATACACGCCGCCGGAAGATGCGGAATCGATGCCCATCGTGCTGCTCCTGGAGGTGAAAAAAGACGCGGGCAGACCACCCGCGTCGAACGGAAAGGCGTGCGCCGGCGCGTCAGCTCGACGGCTTGCGCGCGAGGATCGTGGCGAGTTGCGCACCGTTCGGGCTGCCGAGGCCCGTGCACGCGTCCCAGCCGGACGCGGCCGCATACGTGCCGTTCGATCCCTTCGTGATGTCGCGCAGCGCGCCCGGATGCTTGTACAGCACCGGATTGATCCAGCCGGCCGGCGCGCCGGCCGTCGCATTGATCCGCGCGATCAGCGCGGCCCACAGCGGCGCGACCGCGCTCGTGCCGCCCATCACCGAAGGCGTGCCGGCGACCGACACTTCGTAACCCGTCTGCGGCGACGCGTCGCCGGCCACATCCGGCACGCCGCGCTTCGCGAGCGGCGTGGTGGTGCCGTCGGCGCGCGCGACCTTCAGCCCCTGCTGCCATGCCGGCAGGTCGAACAGCGAACTGACGCCGCCGCCGCCCGCCCCGCCGCCGGACGCCTCGTCGTTCCACGTGACCTCGCTGCGGATGCCCTGCCCGGGCAGCGCGTCGAGCTGCGTGCCGCCGCAGCCGAGCACGTACGGGCTCGACGCGGGGAAATCGACGTGATCGGCGCCATCCTGCAGCCCGTCGCCCGAGCCGCTGTCGCCCGATGCCGCGCAGACGGTGATGCCCTGTGCGGCGGCCGCCTGCAGCACGCGGTTGAACGCATGGGCGGACTGCGCCTGCCAGATCGCTTCCGGGCCGCCCCAGCTGATCGAGATCACGGAAGGCCGATTGGTCTTGTCGGTGACGGCCGCGTTGACGGCCTGGATGAAGCCCGCGTCGCTGTTCGGCGCGAAGTAGACGGCGATCTTCGCGGCCGGGGCGATCGCGCCGGCGATCTCGATGTCGAGCGCGACTTCGCCGTCCGGGCCGTTCGGCTCGCCGGTCGGTGCGTTGCGGCCGGTGCCGACGTTCACGTCGACGAGCGTCGGCGGCGTCGTGATCCCGAGCCCGCGGAAATACTGCTGGATGTCGGCCGCGCGATAGCCGCCGCCGAGTTCGACGATCGCGATGCATTGCCCGGCGCCGTCGCCGGCCGGAAAGTCGTACAGCGACGCAAGCTGGATCGGCGTGAACGTGACGGCCGCCGCGCCGCGCGCCGGCTTGAACGGCGGACGGAAGCGAAAGTGCGGCCGCGCCTGAGGCCGGCTGTCGAGGCCCAGCACGGCCGTCACCGCATCGCCGAGCTCGTCGGGCAGCGTGATCGGGCCCGAACGGCCGCGATACTGGCCGATCGACCGATGCTCGAAACGCTCGAGCTTCACGCTGAACGCGGCTTCGAACTGCGCGATCGTGCCGGACACCACGACGACGCTTTCGACCGGGTCGACACGATCGACCGTCAGTTGATGACGGTGCGCGAAGTCCTCGGTCTTGCGGATGTCGTCGGGATTAGCGGAGAAACGCTGCGCGAATGCGTCGCGCGACAGCGGTTTTGCACCGGCGTCGCCGCTGGCGAGCTGGTGGACCAATGCATCGAGTTGCCCTTCTTCCTGCCGCCGCAACATGATCGTGACGTGGATGCGTTCTGCCGGATCGCACTGGCCGAGACACTTGGACTCGGCGACGATACGGGGTTCACGGTCGGCTTGAAGATGCCTTGCCATGTTCAGACCCTCCTTGGTACCGCGTTGCACGGAACAGCCAGGAAATCGGACATAGCCCGCGGAAGACGGTTCCGTTCGGTCAGTCGATTCGCGACGGCGCGTTTGCGACGGCGCGTTTGCGACGGCGCGTTTGCGACGGCGCGTTTGCGACGGCGCGTTTGCGACGGCGCGAAGGTAGAGGAAGTTTAGAACAGTCAGACGATTTGCGCGCACGCCCTTCTGCGGCAAGCGTGCGCGCGAAGGCCGGCATCGCGCGCGGCCTGCCTACCCGCGCGGCGACCATGCGGCGGCGCTCGGTCTCAGTCCATCGACAACCGCAGCGCAAAACCGATCAACGCAGCGGAAAAGGTCCAGCGCTGCACCGTCTGCGCGAGCGGATGCGCGCGCATCCACGCCGCGATGCGCGACGCGCCGAACACGCACGCGAGGTCGAAGCACACGCCGGCCGCCACCAGCAGCGCGCCGAGCGCGAACATCTGCCAGACGACCGGCCCGGCCTCGGGCCGCACGAACTGCGGCAGCAGCACCGAGCAGAACAGCAGCGCCTTCGGGTTCAGCAGGTTGGTCAGCAGCCCCTTCACGAACGATTGCCGCAACTCGCCCGCCGCCGCGTCGCCGTCGCCGAGCGCGAACACCGGCGAGCGGAACACCTGGATCGCGACGTACGCGAGATAGAACGCGCCGCCGTAGCGGATCACCTCGTACAACCAGGGCGCGCTGCGGATCAGCGCCGCGACACCGCACGCCGACAGCGTCACGTGCGCGGTGCGCGCGAGCGACAGGCCGGCCGCCGCGGCCATCCCCGGCCGCACGCCGCGGCCGATGCTGGTCTGCAGCACGAGCGCCATGTCGGGCCCGGGCACCGCGTAAATGGCCGCCAGCGAGGCGAGATAAATCAACAGCAAATGCGTGGAAATCATGGTCTGCCCCCGTCCTTCAATGACGATATGTTGCCGCTGAAGGCGGAGGGATTATTGGCCAACTTTGGCTCAGGAATGGCGATTCATAGGGGAATCCGCCACAATCACGAAACTGTAAAAAGGATTCCACCAAAATGACCGAGCTCGACAAAACCGACCGCGCGATACTCGCCGCGGTGCAACGCGACGGCCGCCTGCCGATCGCACGGCTCGCCGAATCCGTCGGCCTGTCCGAGACGCCTTGCGCGCGGCGCCTCAAACGTCTCGAAAACGACGGCTACATCGAGCGCTATCGCGCGCAGCTGTCACGCCAGGCGCTGGGCTTCGGCGTGGTCGCGTTCGTGCTCGTGCGGTTCGCGACGCACGACCGCAAGGTCGCCGACCGGTTCGAACGGGAAGTGCTCGGCATCGAGCGGATCCTCGCGTGCCACAACGTCGCGGGCACGGCCGATTACCTGCTGCAGGTGGTCGCGCGCGACCTCGACGACTACGGCACGTTCCTGCGCGATTCGCTGCGGATGCTGCCGGGCGTGACGTCGATCGAATCGGCGCTGTCGTTGCGCGAGGTGAAGCACGACGCGGGGTTGCCGGTGCCGTGACGCACGCCGGGCCGACAAGCCGCGCGCGCAACGCTGGTTCACATTGTCGGCCGCGCCGGCGTCACACCGCGTCGAGCGACTGATGCGCGCGTTCGAGATCCTCGAGAAACGCTTCGACGACCGGATCGCCGCGCCCGTCGCGCGCCACGACCATGTGGAACGTGACTTCATAGTGCAGCTGCTCGGGATTGAGCGGCGCGAGCAGCCCCTGCGCGACATACGGCGCCGCGAAGTGCTGCGGCAGGTAGCCGAGGTGATGACCGGACAGGATCAGCAGCGCGACGGCCTCCATGTTGTCGGCGGTCGCGGTCACGCGATCGGGCGTCGTCGACATCTGCGCCTCCGGCAGCGGATACGAGCGCCAGGCCCACTCGAAGCCGGCGACGTCGGCCGGCGTCAGCGTGCCGGCGCGTTCGAACAGCGGATGGCCGCGGCCGCAGTACGCGACCTGCCGCTCGATGAACAGCGGCGTGTAGTCCAGCGTCGGCACGCGATGCCAGAAATAGCCGACCGCGATCTGGATCTCGTTGCTCAGCAGCTTTTCCTCGAGATCGCCCGGCGCGCGCACCGAAATCGAGAAGCGCACGGCCTCGTCGCGCGTGCGGAACGCGGCGATCGCCTCGGCGATCCGCGCATTCTGGCTGACCGGCGTATGACCGATCAGGCCGATGTTCAGCGTGCCGACCAGTTGGCGGTCCATGTGCCGCGCGGCCATCCCGAACTCGTCGAGCGCCGCGAGCAGCCTGCGGCTCATCGCGTGGAACCGCTCACCCTTCGGCGTGAGCCGGAAGCCGCTGCGGCCGCGCTCGCAGAGCCGGTAGCCGAGCCGCGTCTCGAGCGACGACAGCTGCGCGCTGATCGTCGACTGGCCGACGTTCAGCATCGCCTGCGCGGCCGACACGCCGCCCGCGTCCGTGACCGCGAGAAACACGCGGATCAACCGCAGATCGAGGGTCGACAGATTCCCCAGCACGTTCATCCCCTTCCATACATCGATGAAGATCGATGTTTACGTCGATATCTTCGCATTCTTCTTTCCCGGCCGAGCGCGTAAAACTGTGCGCCAGGCCGCGTCGCATGATACGGCAACCCCACACCGGAAGAGACGACCCCATGAACGACCCCATCCATTTCCAGCCGCTCGGCGGCAATGAAATGCCGCGCTCCGGCGGCATCGCGACGATGATGCGCCTGCCGCACGTGTCGAGCGCCGAAGGCCTCGACGCCTGTTTCGTCGGCGTGCCGTTCGATCTCGGCACGTCGAACCGCACCGGCGCGCGCTTCGGCCCGCGCCAGATCCGCACCGAATCCGTGCTGCTGCGCCCGTACAACATGGCCACGCGCGCAGCACCGTTCGATTCGCTGCAGATCGCCGACATCGGCGACGTCGCGATCAACCCGTACAACCTGCACGATTCGATCGCCCGCATCGAAGCCGCGTACGACGCGATTCTCGAGCACGACTGCAAGCCGATCACGCTCGGCGGCGACCATACGATCGCACTGCCGATCCTGCGCGCGATCCACCGCAAGCACGGCAAGGTTGCATTGATCCACGTCGATGCACACGCCGACGTGAACGACACGATGATGGGCGAAAAGATCGCGCACGGCACGCCGTTCCGCCGCGCGGTCGAGGAAGGACTGCTGCACGGCGACAAGGTCACGCAGATCGGCCTGCGCGGCACCGGCTACGCGGCCGAGGATTTCGACTGGTGCCGCGAGCAGGGCTTCCGCGTGGTCCAGGCCGAGGAATGCTGGAACAAGTCGCTCGCGCCGCTGATGGAAGAAGTGCGCGCGCGCATCGGCGACACGCCCGTCTACATCACGTTCGACATCGACGGCATCGATCCGGCCTACGCGCCGGGCACCGGCACGCCGGAAATCGCGGGCCTCACGGTGCCGCAGGCGCTCGAGATCATCCGCGGCGCGAAGGGGCTGAACATCGTCGGCTGCGATCTCGTCGAAGTCGCACCGCCGTACGACCCGTTCGGCACCACCGCGCTGCTCGGCGCGAACCTCGCGTACGAGCTGCTGTGCGTGCTGCCGGGCGTCGCGTATCGCGACTGACGACCGATCCCGCTACACGACCTATTCCAAATCAGAGGATTCCAGAGGAGCACACACAAAGATGGGGACTTCCGTCAAGCAACCGAAGCGGGCGGCGCTCGCTTCGTTCGTCGGCACCACGATCGAGTGGTACGACTTCTATAGTTATGCGACCGCCGCCGCCATCGTGTTCGGGCCGCTGTTCTTTCCCGGCGAAAACCGTTTCATCAGCCTGCTTGCATCGTTCGGCTCGTTCGCGGTCGGCTTCTTCGCGCGGCCGCTCGGCGGCGTGATGTTCGGCTATCTCGGCGACCGCTTCGGCCGCAAGCGGTCGCTGCTCGCGACGCTGATGCTGATGGCCGTGTCGACGGTCGCGATCGGCCTGCTTCCCACGCATGCGCAAGCCGGCGTGATCGCACCGATCCTGCTCGTGCTGATGCGCGTGCTGCAAGGCATCGCAGTGGGCGGCGAATGGGGCGGCGCGGTGCTGCTGGCCGGCGAGCATGCGCCCGAAGGCAAGCGCACGTTCTTCGCGTCGTTCGCGCAGCTGGGCAGCGCGAGCGGCCTGATCCTGTCGATGCTCGCGTTCGGCGCGATCAGCACGCTGTCGAAGGACGACATGATGAGCTGGGGCTGGCGCGTGCCGTTCCTCGCGAGTTCCGTGCTGCTGGTCGTCGGCTTCGTGATCCGTGCGAGCGTGTCGGAATCGCCCGAGTTCGAGGAAGTCAGGAAGAGCGGCAACATCGCGCAAAAACCGCTGCGCGAGGCGCTCAAGGCCTGGCCGCTGCTGTTGCTCGCGATCGGCGCGAACGTGTACGGGATCGCCGGCGTGTATTTCAGCAACATCTTCATGATCAGCTACGCGACCCAGTTCCTGTCGCTCGACCGGTCGATGGTGCTGCATTGCATGACGATCGTCGCGGTGCTGCAGTTCGTCGTGCAGCTCGCGGCCGCGTTCCTCGCGCAGCGCTTCGGCACCACGCGCGTGCTGCTGATCACGGGCGCGTGGGCGATGATCGTCCCGTTCGTGATGCTGCCGCTCGTGCATATGGGCACGCCGGTGTCGATCACGGTCGGCGTCGGCCTCGCGACGCTCGCGGAATCGGGCTACTACTCGGTCGTCGCGGGCTTCGTCAGCGGCATCTTCATCGCACGGATCCGCTATACGGCAATTTCGATCGCGTACCAGGTGTGCGGCGCGCTCGCCGGCGGCCTCACGCCGCTCGTCGCGACGCTGATCGCGCAGAACGCGGCCCCGCAATGGTGGCCGCTCGCGCTCCAGTACACGAGCGCCGCCGTGCTGTCGTCGCTGTGCGTGTGGTTGATCTCGCGCCGCGTCGGCATCGACGATGCGGGCGCGCCCGGCAAGACGCGCGAAGCGCTGCCGCGCGGCGCACGCGCCGCGTAGCGCTCGACGCGTAGCGCCTGTCGCACATGCATGCATGACGTAAAACGACCCGCTTTCGCGGGTCGTTTTCTTCGCCGCCCGATCGATGATCGACGATCGGCGACCGCTACCGCCCTGCATTCGCTGCGTGGTTACCGCACCTGGCTACGCAGCGTCTTCGCCGCGGCGACCATGTTCGTCAGCGCCGGAATCACTTCCGCCCACTGACGCGTCTTCAGCCCGCAGTCCGGGTTCACCCACAGACGTTCCGCCGGAATCCGCTCGGCCGCCTTCCTCATCAGCCCGACGATATGATCCTGCGTCGGGATGTTCGGCGAGTGAATGTCGTACACGCCCGGCCCGATTTCATTCGGATACTTGAAGGTGTCGAACGCATCGAGCAACTCCATGTCGGAGCGCGACGTCTCGATCGTGATCACGTCCGCGTCCATGTCGGCGATCGACGCGATGATGTCGTTGAACTCCGAATAGCACATGTGCGTGTGGATCTGCGTATCGTCCTGCACGCCGTTCGCGGTGATGCGGAACGACTCGACCGCCCACTTCAGGTAGTCGCTCCATTGCGCGCGGCGCAGCGGCAGCCCTTCGCGCAGCGCGGCTTCGTCGATCTGGATCACGCGCACGCCGGCCTTCTCGAGATCGAGCACTTCGTCGCGGATCGCCAGCGCAAGCTGGTAGCACGACACCGAGCGCGGCTGGTCGTCGCGCACGAACGACCAGTTCAGGATCGTCACGGGGCCGGTCAGCATGCCCTTCATCGGCTTGTCCGTCAGCGACTGCGCATAGGCGATCCATTCGACCGTCATCGCCTTCGGGCGGCTGATGTCGCCGAACAGGATCGGCGGCTTCACGCAGCGCGAACCGTACGACTGCACCCAGCCGAACTGGCTGAACGCATAGCCGTCGAGTTGCTCGCCGAAGTATTCGACCATGTCGTTGCGCTCGGCTTCGCCATGCACGAGCACGTCGAGTTCGAGCGATTCCTGTTCGCGCACGCTGCGTTCGATCTCGGCCTGCATCGCCGCGCGATAGCCGGCTTCGTCCAGCGCGCCGGCCTTGAACCGGCTGCGCGCCTGGCGGATGTCGGCGGTCTGCGGGAACGAGCCGATCGTCGTCGTCGGGAACGCCGGCAGGTTCAGGCGCGCCGACTGCTTCGATGCACGCTGCGTATACGGGCTCGCGCGGTTGCCGAGCGGCGCGTCGATGCGCGCGAGCGCGGCCTTCACCGCCGGGTTGTTCACGCGCGGCGAGCGGCGCCGCGAATCGATCGCGGCGGCATTCGCGGCGAGCGCGTCGGCCACCTTGTCGCGGCCTTCGTTCAGTGCGGTCGCAAGCACCTTCAGCTCGTCGAGCTTCTGCAGCGCGAACGCGAGCCACGAGCGGATTTCCGCGTCGAGCTTCTCTTCGCTCGCGAGATCGACCGGCACGTGCAACAGCGAGCATGACGGCGCGAGCCACAGCCGGTCGCCCAGTTGCTTCGCGAGCGGCTCGAGCCAGTCGAGCGCGGCGTTCAGGTCGGTCTTCCAGATGTTGCGGCCGTTGATCGCGCCGACCGACAGCACGCGCTCCGGCGGCAGTTCGCGCACCAGCGCGTCGGCTTCGTCGCGTGCGTTGATCGCGTCGATATGCAGGCCGTCGACCGGCAGCGACGCCGCGAGCGTCAGATTGTCCTGAAGCTGGCCGAAGTACGTGGCGAGCAGCAGCTTGATGCGGCGCGTTTCCAGCGCCTCATACGCGATGCGGAATGCCTGGCGCCATTCGGCATCGAGCTCGGTCACGAGAATCGGTTCGTCGATCTGCACCCATTCGACACCCTGCGCGGTCAGCGTGTCGAGCAGCGCGCCGTACACCGGCAGCAGCTTCGGCAGCAGCGCGAGGCGGTCGGAATCGTCCTTCGCCTTGCCGAGCCACAGGTACGTGACGGGGCCGAGAATCACCGGTTTCGCATTCACGCCCTGCGCGGTCGCTTCGGCGAGTTGCTGGAGCAGACGCGACGGATCGAGCGAGAAATTCGTGTCCGCATGGAACTCCGGCACGATGTAGTGGTAGTTCGTATCGAACCACTTCGTCATTTCACCGGCCGCGATCCCGCCGCAGCACGCGGCGTGCTCCTCCGTCGACTGCGCCGAACGGCCGCGTGCGACGCGGAAAGTGTTGTCGAGCGCATCGCCGTGGAAATCCTGCACGCGCTTCGGCAGGTTGCCGAGCGTGAAGCTCATGTCGAGCACCTGGTCGTAGAACGCGAAGTCGCCGATCGGCGCGAGATCGAGATCGCGCTGGTCGTGCCAATGACGTCGGCGCAACTCGGCGCCAAGCGCCTTCAGTTCGTCGCGCGACGATTCGCCCTTCCAGTAGCGTTCGAGACCGAACTTGAGTTCGCGCTTCGCGCCGATGCGCGGAAAACCGAGGTTGTGTGTCGTGACCATGAAGCTGCCGTCCAGAAGAAAGTGTAGATCCGGCAGCCATCATAGGGATTTCAAACCATGAAATAAAATGGCATTATTTCATTCATCCATTAACATTTTTCATGCATCTACCCGATGCACGCAATCCATGCTGGAACGATTCCATCTCGTCGTCATACGTGAAGTCGAGCGCCAGGGCTCGCTGACCGCGGCGGCCAATGCGCTGCACCTCACGCAATCGGCGCTCAGCCACACCGTCAGGAAAGTCGAGCAGCAGCTCGGCACGGCGATCTGGGACCGCGAAGGCCGCGGCCTGCGGCTCACGCAGGGCGGGCACTATCTGCTGAAGCTGGCGAACCGGCTGCTGCCGCAGTTCGAGCTCGCCGAGGAGCGGATGAAGCAGTACGCGAAGGGCGAGCGCGGCACGCTGCGCATCGGGATGGAGTGCCACCCGTGCTATCAGTGGCTGCTGAAGGTCGTGTCGCCGTACCTGTCGCGCTGGCCCGACGTCGACGTGGACGTGAAGCAGCGCTTCCAGTTCGGCGGCATCGGCGCGCTGTTCGGTTACGACATCGACGTGCTCGTGACGCCCGATCCGCTGAACAAGCCGGGGCTGCGCTTCGACCCGGTGTTCGACTACGAACAGGTGCTGGTGGTCGCGGATTCGCACCGGTTCGCGAATGTCGACTACGTGACGCCCGAACAACTGACCGACGAGATCCTGATCACGTACCCGGTCGAGACCGACCGGCTCGACATCTACAACCAGTTCCTGACGCCGGCCGGCATCGTGCCGAGGCGGCACAAGTCGATCGAGACGACCGACATCATGTTGCAGATGGTCGCGAGCGGGCGCGGCGTGGCCGCGCTGCC
This sequence comes from Burkholderia sp. CpTa8-5, assembly GCF_017815045.1. Taxonomy (NCBI): domain Bacteria; kingdom Pseudomonadati; phylum Pseudomonadota; class Betaproteobacteria; order Burkholderiales; family Burkholderiaceae; genus Burkholderia; species Burkholderia sp. CpTa8-5. The sequence goes on along the minus strand of NZ_JAGIQD010000036.1, from coordinate 7,076 downwards.
GCGGTGGCTTGCCGACGAGTATGCGGACCGAATGCCGGTCGTGCCGGTCAAGCTCGGCAAGAACGGCATCGCGAAGCAGATCTTCCTCGGCATCCGCGAAGCGGACGCAGCGATCGACTATCTGGCCGCGTTCGTCGCGCTGGCGCGCGAATCGACGTGGAGCGCGCCGCGCATGCTGCGCTAGGCGCGCCCGGTTGCCCCGCGCGTCAGGCGGCGCGCAGGCCGGCGCGTTCGCCGCGCTCGACCCACGCGCCGAACAGCAGGCCGATCGTCGTCCACATGATCACCTGCATGCCGATGGCCGCCACGCGGAACTTCCACAGCAAGGTCGCCGGGAAATCGGCCGGCAACTCGCTGACCGACGGCAGCCCGATCTGCACGGCCGCGATGATCGCGACGAACACGAGCCCGGCGACGATCGATGCGTTCCACGGGCCGAGCTTCGCCAGCAGATGGCGGCGCACGCCGACCGAGAACACCATCGTCGCGACCGAGATCGCGATCATCAGGAAGAACAGCCCCGTGCGATAGCCGATCGTGTCGGGGTCGCCGACCGACGGCGGATTGGCCGGGTACTTGAGGTTCGGCACGATCACGAGCGCGACGAACGCCGCCAGCGCGAGCCACGCGGCCAGCGGCCGTGCCGGCAGGCGGCTGCCGCGTCCGTACGCATACGCGAACACCAGCGAGAACAGCCCGCCGAATGCCGCGCCGTACGTCACGACGCCCGTCAGCAGCCCGAGGCCGGCCTGCGTGTGGCGGCTGACCAGCTCGGGTTCCGGCGCCTCGCCTTGGGCGGCGGCGGTTTTCTCTTCGACGGCGATCGCCTGATCGACTTGCGGTTCGCCGACGATCCTGGCGAAACCGAACGTGAGGAGGCCCGCGGCGATGCCTGCGAGCATCCCGCGCATGAGCAGCTTTCCAACCATCGCAGGCTCCGCGTCAGTGGCAGGGAAAGCCGAGCAGATGGCGGCCGTCGTGGACGAATTCGTGGACATACATGCCCGGCACGAGCGACGTCGCGCCCTGTTCCGCACCGACGAAATACAGCGCGAGCAGCAGGATCAGGCCGACGAACACGGCCCAGGGCAACAGCTCGCGGACGGGGATGGGTGCCGGCACGACCGCCGGCTTCAGCACTGCTTCGCTCATGGATGCACCTCAGGGGAATCGCGCCCCGACAAATGATGGATGGGTACGAAGGCAGGTCTGGCTTCCGGGATCGTCGATTCCCCGGTTACAGTGGCGCGACCGCGCCGGAATTGCACCGGCTTCCGCGCTTCGTATCGGGCGAATTGTACGCGCGAACGTTCGCGTATTGAAGCGATGACACACGGGTAAGCGCGTCCCGCTCCGGATCATCCGACAACCGACATGACCAAACCTGCCTCGCTCTGCCTGATCGCACACGCATCGACCCGCGCGATGCGCACCGGCACGTTTCCCGACGACGACCTGCTCGACGCGCACGGGCTCGCCGAAGCCGCTGCGCTGCGCGGCCGGTTGACGGGTGCTGCCGGCTCGCTCGTGCTGTGCAGCCCGGCACGCTGCGCAACGCAGACCGCCGATGCGCTCGGGTTGCACGCCGACATCGACGACGCGCTGCGCGACATCGACTACGGCAACTGGCGCGGCAAGCGGCTGCACGATCTCGCGCGCGACCTGCCCGACGAACTGGCCGCGTGGATCGGCACGCCGTCCGCGTCGCCGCATCGCGGCGAATCGTTCGACGCCGCCGCGCATCGGGTCGGCACATGGTTGAGCACGCTGCCGACGGATCGCGATGTCGTCGCGATCACGCATGCGCCGATCGTCCGCGCAACCCTCGCGCACGTGCGGCGGATGAGCCTCGAGGCCGCCGCGCGTCTCGACGTCGCGCCGCTGTCGTGCACGACATTCGTCGCGTCGCCGAGCGGCTGGACGTTGGCCGCGACGGCCGCCAACGTGCGCGACACCGGCGCGTAAACTCACTGTCCTGCTCACTATGTGAGCGAACGATGCGCGCCGACGCGTCGCATGTCGCCGCTCGCCTTACATCCCGTAAGACACACCGTTCGTCATCCCGACTGTCATCAAACTGACTGCTAGCCGCAGCTAGGATCGGACGCGGTTCCCTCACGAGATGCCGTCATGAATCAACCTGCTTCATCCGCCCCGAACAATCCGGGCTCCGTCGCACGCACCCGGCAGATCGGCTATGCCGCGTTCCTGCTGGTGCTCGTGCTCGGCGCCGTCTATATCGCCACGCACCTGATCGACGATCTGGCGCCGGTCCGCGAAGGGACGTTGTTCCCGTACCTGCTGCTCGGTGCCGCGCTGCTGATCGCGCTCGGCTTCGAATTCGTCAACGGCTTCCACGACACCGCGAATGCGGTCGCGACCGTGATCTATACGCACTCGCTGACGCCGAACGTCGCGGTGATCTGGTCGGGCATGTGGAACTTCCTCGGCGTAATGGTTTCGAGCGGCGCCGTCGCGTTCGGGATCCTGCAGTTGCTGCCGGTCGAGCTGATCCTGCAGGTCGGCAGCGGCTCGGGCTTCGCGATGGTGTTCGCGCTGCTGATCGCCGCGATCGTCTGGAACCTCGCGACCTGGTATTTCGGGTTGCCGTCGTCGAGCTCGCACACGCTGATCGGGTCGATCATCGGCGTCGGGCTGATGAACCAGCTGCTGCACGGGCCGTCCGGCACGAGCGGTGTCGATTGGGGCCAGGCGCTCGGCGTCGGCAAGTCGCTGCTGCTGTCGCCGATCGTCGGCTTCCTGTGTGCGTCGCTGCTGCTGCTCGTGCTGAAGGCCGCCGTGCGGATTCCTGAGTTGTACAAGGAGCCGCCGAAGGATCAGCCGCCGCCGTTCTGGATTCGCTGCCTGCTGATCCTCACCTGCACCGGCGTGTCGTTCGCACACGGGTCGAACGACGGACAGAAAGGGATGGGCCTCATCATGCTGATCCTGATCGGCACGGTGCCCACCGCGTATGCGCTGAACAAGGCCGTCACGCCCGCCGAATCGCAGACCTTCGTGGCGGTCGCGAACCAGGCGGCCGCGACGTTCGGCAAATACACGAACGGCGTCGCGCCGTCCGCGAACCCGCGCGCCGATGTCGAACACTACGTGCAGCATCGCGAACTGACGCCCGCCGTGCTGCCGGCCGTCGCGCAGCTGTCCACGTCGCTTGCGACCGCCGTCGGCGCGTCGGGCTCGATGGCGGCCGTGCCGCAGCGCGACGTCGACAACGTGCGCAACACGATGTATCTGGTGTCCGAAGCCATTCGTCTGATGGAGAAGTCGGGCCAGCCCGCGTTCGCCGCCGACGACAAGCTCGCGATCGACAACTATCGCAAGCAGCTCGACCACGCGACGAAGTTCATTCCGACGTGGGTGAAGGTCGCCGTCGCGATCGCGCTGGGTCTCGGCACGATGGTCGGATGGAAGCGGATCGTCGTGACCGTCGGCGAAAAAATCGGCAAGCAGCATCTGACGTACGGACAGGGCGCATCGGCCGAACTGGTCGCGATGCTGACGATCGGCGCCGCCGACATGTACGGGCTGCCCGTGTCGACGACTCACGTGCTGTCGTCGGGTGTCGCGGGCACGATGGCGGCGAACGGCTCCGGGCTGCAATGGAGCACGGTGCGCAGCCTCGTCCTCGCATGGGTGCTGACGCTGCCGGCGTCGATCGCGCTGGCGGCTGGGCTTTACTGGTTGTTCCGGTCGCTGGCGTGATCGTGTACGCGGCGGGGGGCGGGCGATAGCCGGCTACCTGCTGCGGTAGGTCGGATGTGGCGCTCCGCTGCCGCTCCGCTTCTCCGCCTTTCCGCTTCCCTCGCCGCTCCGGCCCGTCGCCACATTCAGTGTGCCGATGCCGCGCCTTCAACGTTTCCCCGTTTCCTGGCCGGAATTAAAGCGCAAGATCTGGAGCGTGCCGGCGCCCGGACGCCGCTAGACTGGGTTCGTCAACTTTCATCGTGGATTCGACCGTGCGCGACCGCACGGCGCCACACAGCCGATGCCCCGAGGTACGCCCGTGAACATTCTCGATCTGCCCCCTGCCGTCGAACCGCCGGACATCGCGCAACGCGTCGACTCTCTCGACTGGCCGAGCGTCGATGCCGAGCTCGATCGCTACGGATGCGCGCGCGTGCCGGGCCTGATGTCGGCAAGCGAGTGCGATGCGCTCGCGTCGCTCTATCCCCGCGATGCGCTCTATCGTTCACGTGTCGTGATGGCGCGACACGGCTTCGGCCGCGGTGAGTACAAATATTTCGCGTATCCGCTGCCTGCGATCATCGCCGAGCTGCGCACGACGATCTACCCGCATCTCGCACCGATCGCGAATCGCTGGAACCAGGCACTCGGGATCGACGTCCGTTATCCGAAAAACCATGCGACGTTCCTCGATCGCTGCCACGCGGCAGGACAGACGCGATCGACGCCGCTGATCCTGCAATACGGCGCCGACGACTACAACTGCCTCCATCAGGACCTGTATGGCGAGCACGTGTTTCCGCTGCAGGTCGCGATCCTGCTGTCGGCGCCGGGCCGCGATTTCAGTGGCGGGGAGTTCGTGTTGACGGAACAGCGGCCACGCATGCAGTCGCGTGCGGAAGTGGTGCCGCTGACGCAAGGCGACGCAGTGATCTTCGCGGTACACGGCCGGCCCGTGCAGGGAACCCGCGGCGTCTATCGCGTCAACCTGCGCCACGGCGTGAGCCGGATCCGAAGCGGCCATCGCCACACGGTCGGCATCATCTTCCATGACGCGCAGTAGCGGGAGCGGGGACAGTTGCGCTGCTGCCGCGCCACTTATTGCGCATTGCATTCATGCTCGTCTCGGCACCGCATGCCATCGTGAGGAAAGCGGTCCAACCGAGCATGGCCGGCCAGAACACCGCTCGCCCGCGGCGGCCGAAGACCGATTGCGCTGACCGTCAAGCGATCGCGGTCGCAATGAATCAGCGCTTCCGGTGAGCACGACGAAACACGCTTACTCACCTGTCGCTCCGCGAACATGATTTGCAGTCCAGCCTATCCTCGCGCCACGCTGGCCCGCAGCCGGTCGCCGGCATCGAGCGCCAGCCGTGCGTAGCCCGGCAACGTCAGCAGCGCGAGCACGCCCGCCGCGACGAACGCCCAGCGGAAATCGTCGAGCACGTAATGCATGCCGGCCGCATCGCCGCGCCCCCATGCCGCGAGCCGCAGCGACAATGCACCGAACGCGATCCCCATCCCGATCGTCATCTGCTGCGCGGCGCTCCACAGCGTGCTGGCCGCACTCGTCTGCTGAGCCGGGATGTCCGCATAAGCCAGCGTCGCGAGCGTCGTGAACTGCATCGACCGCGTGAGCCCGTAGACGAATACGACGAGCAGCGTGATCGCCAGCGGCGTCGACGCGGTCAGCCAGCCGCATGCGATCGTGAAGATGCCGACGATCGTCACGTCGACGAGCGCAACGCGCCGAAAGCCGTAACGGTCGAGGATCCACGACGTGCCCGCCTTCATCCCAAGATTGCCGAGCGCGCTCGCGAGCAGCAGCAGCCCTGACTGGAACGGCGACAGCCCGAAACCGATCTGGAACAGCAGCGGCAGCAGGTACGGGACGGCGTTGATCGCCATCCGCGTGATCGAGCCGGTGATGACCGTCACCGAGAACGTCGGCACCTTCAGCGTCGTGAAATCGAGCAGCGGATGCGCGCAGCGTCGCGCATGCAACCATGCGGCGATGCCGAACAGCACGCTCGCGCCCACCAGGACAACCGCGCGCGCGAAGTCGACATCCTGCTGACCGGCCGCTTCGGTGCCGATCAGCAGGCAGGTCAAGGCGCCGCCGGCCAGCACGAAGCCGACCCAGTCGAGCGGCCGTTGCTCGTCGGTCCGCGTATTCCGGACGATCAGCCAGGTACAAACGAGCGCGGCCAGGCCGAACGGGACGTTCAACAGGAAGATCCATCGCCACGATGCATAGGTCGTGATGAAGCCGCCGATCGGCGGCCCGACGACGGGCGCGACGATGCCCGGCCACGTGATCGTCGCGATCGCACGCATCAGCTTCGCCTTCTCGGTACTGCGCACGACGATCATCCGCCCGACCGGCACCATCATCGCCCCGCCGACACCTTGCAGCAGCCGGGCAGCCGTGAACGACATCACGCCTTCGGACAGCCCGCACAGCACCGACGCACCGGTAAAGACGACGATCGCACTCGCGAAGACGGTGCGCGAACCATAGCGATCCGCGATCCAGCCGCTGATCGGAATGAACACCGCCAGCGCCAGCATGTAGGCCGTCATCCCGAGGCTCAGTGCGTTCGGCCCCACACCGAACGAGCGCGCCATTTGCGGTAGCGCGGTTGCGATCACGGTCGTGTCGAGATACTCCATGAAGAACGTCGCGGCGACGAGATACGGCAAGAAGTCGGTCGTCCGACCACCTTGGGCAGGGCTGTCAGTCATGAACGATGCGGGAGACGAAATGCAAAAAGCGCCGATCGCGGGCGGATGCAGGCAAGCACCCGGGAATCGGGACGAACGGTGATATTACCCCGAAGGGTTGGCTCCCCGCTCTGCCGCGCACGTCGCGCGAATGAACTTTATGCGCATAGATTTTTGTGAGGATTTCGCGCTGCGTTCGCCGAGTGATGCGCATGACGCGGTGCCTCGAGGAACGCGCAGATGCGGAGATTTTCGCCAGAAAGCGGTATTTATCGATCATTGTCGCTCAATATCGCGCATCACCGGCCATCACAACATCGTCACCCGAAGTATGGCGTGGGACGGAATCGATCTGAAGATGGATGGGTCCGGTTGGCGGGAGGGGTGAGAGATTCAGACGGCACAACCGCGGAGTGCTCGAGAACGGCAGAGCGCTGAATGAGGGGCTCGCTCGCTGCGATGGATTGCGTAAGCGGAAAGCGGAGTAGCCTCGGTCACGCTTCGCCACATGCTTTTGGGGACGCCGAAATGCAAAAACCCCCGCCTTGTCGGGCGGGGGTTTTTGGCTTGAGGGAGCCTGACGATTACCTACTTTCACACGGGAATCCGCACTATCATCGGCGTAGAGTCGTTTCACGGTCCTGTTC